>JAGTVD010000375.1 GCA_018224505.1 Desulfatitalea sp.
CCCAGTGGGCGTCGGGCCAGAATATCTACGACGGCTGGATCAACGATTCCGACTTGATCGGCACCCACGCCCGCTACGGTTACGTGGTGCCCTTGTCCGATTTCATGAAAGGCGAAGGCAAGGACGTAACCCTGCCGACCCTGGACCTGGACGATTTCATGGGCCTATCGTTCACCACCGGCACCGACGGCAAGCTCTACCAACTGCCCGACCAGCAATTCGCCAACCTATACTGGTTCCGCTACGACTGGTTCAGCCAGGCGGATTTGAAAAAGAAATTCAAAGAGATCTACGGCTATGACCTCGGCGTACCGGTCAACTGGTCGGCTTATGAGGATATTGCCGAATTTTTCACCGAACATGTGCGCGAAATCGACGGCAAGGCCGTTTTCGGTCACAACGACTACGGCAAAAAGGCCCCGGACCTGGGTTGGCGTTTCACCGATGCCTGGCTGTCCATGGCCGGTGCCGGCGACAAGGGCATTCCCAACGGCTTGCCGGTGGACGAATGGGGCATCCGCATGGAGGGGTGTGTCCCGGTGGGCGCCACCGTGGCCCGCGGCGGAGCGGCCAATGGCCCGGCGGCCAAATATGCCCTGCGCAAATACATGGAATGGCTCAGAAAATATGCGCCTCCGGGTAGTCTGGGCATGGATTTTTACACCTATCTGCCCTTTTTGGCCAATGGCAGCGTTGCCCAGCAGATCTTCTGGTACACCGCCTTTCTGCCCAGCATGGTCGAACCCGGCCCCACCGTCAACGCGGACGGCACGCCCAAATGGCGCATGGCCCCGTCGCCCCACGGCCCCTATTGGGAAGAGGGCATGAAGCTCGGCTACCAGGACTGCGGCTCCTGGACCTTCATGAAGAGCACGCCGCTCGAACGCCGCAAAGCGGCCTGGCTGTTCGCCCAGTTCTGCGTCGCCAAGACCACCTCGCTGAAAAAAGCCCACGTGGGCCTCACCCCCATCCGCGACAGCGATATCCGCCATGCATCCTTCACCGAACGGGCCCCCAAACTCGGCGGCCTGGTGGAGTTCTACCGCAGCCCGGCCCGCGTCGCCTGGACACCCACCGGCGTCAATGTCCCGGATTACCCCAAATTGGCCCAACTGTGGTGGCAGAATATCGGCGAAGCGGTCTCCGGCGAAGTGACCGTGGATAAGGCCATGGACAACCTGGCCAACGAGATGGAACGCGTGATGGAACGCATCGCCCGCTCCAAGACCCAGGGCGAGTGCGGCCCCAAACTAAATCCGCAGCGGGATGAAGCTTATTGGTTCAGCCAACCCGGCTCCCCGAAACCCAAACTGGAGAACGAAAAGCCGCAAGGAGAAACCATCGACTACGACAAGCTTATTCAGGCCTGGCGCGAAGGCCGCGCGAAATAAGCATCGTCAAACAATACCGGATTCAATCTTCGAACGGCGTCTTGCCTGGTGGCAAGGCGCCGTTTCAATGTCTGCCCCGGCTTGACAAGAATGCCCATTTGCGGCTCATATGTCCCCAACAGGTGGGGCACCGCCGTCTATCCGGAAACCCACACCGCAAACCGCCATCGAGACACCGGGAGCGAAATGACGACGCATATGGACATGGACAATCCGCTCGACCTTTTCGAAGGCTTGGAGGATCAGGACAAAGCCGCCATCCTGAAAAGTGGTCATACCGTGCATTGCCGTCCGGGCCAGCCCCTCTTCAACCAGGGCGATCCGGCCAAACGCTGCTTCATGGTAATCCGGGGCCGTCTCAAACTCAGCAAACTGCATGAGCAGGGCAAAGAGGCCATCATCCGCTATATCGGTCCGGACGAAACCACCGCGGCACTTGCGGTGTTCAAAGGCCGGCGATACCCGGTCACCGCCCGCGCCGTGGGCGACACCCTAGTCGTGGCCTGGGACAAGGCGACCATGGATCACCTCATCGCCAACCACCCCGCCCTGGCGCGCAACCTCCTGCACATGACCCTGGAGCGACTGGAGGACATCCAGACCCGCTACCTGGAGTTGCGCACCGAGATGGTGGAACAGCGCATCGCCCGCGCCTTGCTGCGCATCATGCAACATGCCGGCCGGCGCACCGACGACGGCATCCTCATCAATCTGCCCCTGAGCCGCCAGGATTTGGCCGACTACAGCGGCACGACCCTCTACACCGTCAGCCGTACACTCAGTGCCTGGGAAAAGCGCGGTTGGGTCCGGTCGGGCCGCGAGCGCATCGTGGTCGCCGACCCCCATGCCCTGGTCCTGTTTTCCGAAAAGGGGTAGGCGGGAGATTATTGAATCCTGCTTGCGCCAGCGCAAAGACACACCCTGACCATATGGTTATAGTGAGATCAGAACAGCGACTTTGAAATTGCTGCCACCGCACACTAGAAAAGAAGCGTGTATGTGCCACAACCTATTCCCCATCGAGCCGCCGGCCATCCCGGCGGTGGCCGGAGCGACCCCATGAAGCGCATGGCCATCAACCGCCGCACCCTGGCACTGATCGCAGTGATGGTCCCGCTGTTGGCGCTGTTCGCCTACACCGCCTTGCGGTCCGGCCCCCTGGCACCCATCCCGGTGACCACCATCGTGGTAACCGAAGCGTCCGTCACACCGGCCCTGTTCGGCATCGGTACGGTGGAAGCCCGTTATACCTATCGCATCGGTCCCACCTTGGCCGGTCGGGTCAAAGCGGTGGCGGTGCATGTGGGTGACCGGGTGCAAGCCGGACAGCAACTGGGTGAGATGGATCCCGTGGACCTGGAAGAACGCATTGAGGCCCAGACAGCGACCCTTGGACGCAGCGAAGCCGAGGTGCGCGCGGCGCGGGCCACACTGGCGGACACCACCGCCCGGCGAGCTTTCGCCGACGCCCAGGCGCATCGCTATGGCCGGTTATTTGCCGAAAATGTGGTCAGCGCGGAAGTGGTCCAGGCCCGGCAGCAGGAACAGCAAACAGCCGCGGCCGGAAACCTCAATGCCCAGGCCCGGTTGGAAGCGGCCCAGCGCGAGATGGCCCGTATCGCCGCCGAACGCGAGGGGTTGATCCAACAACGGGACAACCTGCGCCTCATGTCGCCGGTGGACGGTCTGGTAACCGTGCGCAACGCCGAACCCGGCAGCACCGTGGTCGCCGGCCAGGCCGTGGTGGAGATGATCGACCCGGCTAGTGCATGGATCAACGTGCGATTCGACCAGGTGGGCGCCACCGGCCTGGAGGCCGGTTTGCCGGCTCAAATCGTGCTGCGTTCACGGGACGGCGCCGGCCTTGCCGGGCGGGTGCTGCGGGTCGAACCCCTGGCGGATGCGGTAACCGAGGAGTTACTGGCCAAGGTCGTTTTCGATCCCCGCCCCCCCGCCCTGCCCCCCATTGGTGAACTGGCCGAGGTTACTGTGACCCTGCAAGCGCTGCCCTCCGCA
>JAGTVD010000376.1 GCA_018224505.1 Desulfatitalea sp.
AGGATAGCCAACAAACAACAACAAAGGAGGCCAATCATGTTCAGTCCCCGAATCTTTGGAACCTCGGCCATGGGTCCTTTCCGGATGTTTGATGAACTCAGCCGCATGCGCCGCAATATGGACCGTTTAATGGAGACCTTCCAGGGAAGGCCTGCATACGCCCCAGGCGCGGGCGTGTTTCCGGCCATCAATGTCTCGGAAGATGACGGTCATTACTTTCTGCGGGCCGAATTGCCCGGCGTTGCCGTTAAAGATCTTGAGATGACAGCCACTGGTAAAAACCTGACCATCTCCGGTGAACGCAAACTGGCCGAAGAGGATGCCTCTGCCCGCTACCACCGTCGCGAACGCGAAGGCGGACGATTTTCCAGGGCCCTGGCCATGCCCAGGGATATCGATGCAGACCGCATTGAAGCGCGTATGGCCAACGGCATTCTGACATTGCGGGTACCCAAAGCCGAGTCGGCCAAACCGCGCCGAATCGCCATTGGCAACTGAAGCCCACTGATCGACACAAAGGAGGAATCCGCCATGACCGATACCACTAGCAGAGAGATGAAGGTGCAAGATAAGAAAGAGGTCGCCACGGCGGCCGAACAGACATGGCCGGGGGTGATTTTTGCGCCCAGCGTGGATATTTTCGAAACCGATCAACAGATCACCCTGCTGGCCGACCTGCCCGGGGTAACGCCGGAAAACATGACCATCGACCTGCGCGACAATATCCTGACCCTGACCGGAGAGGTTGCGCCCGTTGGCGGTGCCGAAGAAAAGGAGATCCTCGTCGAATATGACACCGGTCGGTATTATCGCCAATTCACCTTGTCCGACGTCATCGACCAGGCCCGCATTGATGCCCAACTCAAAGACGGGGTGTTGCGGCTGACCCTGCCCAAAGTGGCGAAGGCCGCACCGCGCACCATCACTGTGACCGCCGGTTGATGACCACAGGGAAGCTGCGACTATGTTTCTCGTTGGAGCGGCTTCCAGAGGCGATGCATCGCCCTGGAAGCCGCATCATTTAGAAATACGGTTCTAATCACCCATGGCCGATGTTCACTTTTTTGAACAGTTGGCGTTCGCGTTTTGAAACCGGAGCCATTTTCCCGACACGCCTGGCGCCACTGCCGGGGTTGGCCACCCCATCCCAAAACTCCGCAGAAATTACACATCCTACTAATTTATTTATGTATTCTGCAGTTCGATAATCCCCTCCCCTTGATTTCAGCCATGCCCAGGGCCGTGCTCCTTCCAACGGCACCCAACTTGCATAAATTCCGCCTAATGTAGACTATTTAATTGCGAGGAAGCGATACATCATGCACACATGCCATAGGAGAGATTTCTTGAAAATGGGGCTCGGCGCACTGTTGGCGAGCGCATTACCCATCCATGCCATCGCGTCGGTATTGGAAGGCAACAGCGCAGAGCGCAGCCTCCACTTGTTCAACACTCACACCAATGAGCAGTTGCGTGTATGTTATTTTAAACAAGGTGGCTACTGCCGGGACGGTTTGGCCAGGATCAATCATATTCTCAGGGATCATCGCACGGGCAAAGTGGCTGCCATCGATCCCCATTTGCTGGATCTGCTCCATACCGTCAAGGGGCAGGTGCAGCCGACCGAACCGTTCCACATCATTTCCGGTTATCGATCCCCCCAGACCAATGCCCAATTGCGTAAGAATGGGACTGGTGTCGCACGCAAGAGCTTCCATACCACCGGTGAGGCCATCGATGTGCGACTGCCGGGATACAGCACCAAACGGCTTCGGCAGCTGTGCCTGCAAATGAAAGCCGGCGGCGTGGGATACTACCCGCGGTCCGATTTCGTCCACCTGGACATCGGACCCGTGCGCAGTTGGTAAACCCAATCAAAGTGATCGGTCAGTAGTAAGCGATCCCTTCCGTGGGAAGCCGCTTGCCCAGCGCTTTCGCGAGCAGCCCGTCCCTTTCGTAGATATCTTCCCTGAACTGCAACACGCCTTCATCGTCCACCCATGCGGTCATATATAGCAGGTGTACCGGTATGCGGGATTTGAGCGGCACCACCCGGCGCCGGCCATTATCCAGCGCGGCGCGCAGCTTTTCGGGGGGCCAAGCGGGATCCTCGCTGAGCAGAAGGCGCGCCAAACCAAAAGCGTCCTCCATACGAATGCAACCAGAGCTGAAATCGCGCTGCACGCGGCCGAACAGATTCCGGCTGGGCGTATCGTGCAGAAAGACGGCGAACTTGTTCGGCAACATGAATTGAATCCGCCCCAGCGCATTCAAAGGCCCCGACTCCTGCACGAACCGGAAGGGAAAACGCCGTTTGTTGTAGGCGCTCCAATCAATCTCCCAGGGATCGATGGCCGGGCTGTCTGCGTCCCACCCGCGGTACACCTTGATGCCCTGGGCCGCCAGATAACCGACATCCTCCCGGATGCGCGGCAGCATGTCCTCCACCATGTTGGTAAATGGAACGTTCCACTGGGGGTTGAGCACCAGATGGGTCAAAGGCGAGCTGAACACCGGCGTCTTCCGATGCGGCCGGCCCACCACCACCCGCATCTGCATTACGATCCGGCCATCCGCCACCATACGCAGATCGAAATCGGCGGTATTGACAATGATATACCTTTCCCCCAGATCGTTGGGCAGCCAGCGCCAGCGCTCCAGGTTCAGCTCGATCTGGCGCAGGCGGTCCAGGGCCGTTACATTCATCGCCTGAAGGGTCTTGCGGCCCACCAAACCATCGGGTGTCAGCCCGTGGCGTTGCTGAAAACGCATCACCGCCGCCTGCAACGCCTCATCGAACCGCTCGGGGGTGTCGGTCCAATCCCATGATGGCAGATCCCCCCCGATGACCATCCGGTGCCGTAATACCACGACCCGCACATCCTGATCCCCAACCTTCAGGGTCGGACCAGCGGGCACCAGGGGCCACCCCCCCTGAAAGACCCTTTCACGCATCTGTCCCAGAGCTGTGCGCAAACCGTCGTAGCCGCGATGGGACGGTTGGAGACCCTCGATGATCTGAAACAGTTGGGCCTCGGCGACCACCATCTGCAGGATCTTCACAACATCGATGGTGTGCTCGGTGAGTACCCAATCGGCGTGCAGGGTTTCGGGATTGACCCGGCCCCGGGTCAGATGGGCGCTCAACAGCAGAAACGCATCGGTGAGCAACAATTCGAGGTCCGCCCATGCGCCCACCAGCCCTGCAAGCGTCAATGCGCCGTCCGGGATGGACAGCACGTCGAGCAGTGAGGTCACCGTATCCAGGTGATAATCGGCCGGCCGCAAACCATCCGCATCCACCTGCTGAAGCTGTCTGACCATGGCCAGCCCCACGGGCTTCAAACCCTGGCTGTCCAGCCAGAAAGGGACAAATCGCCGCGATTCATAAAATGCGGGAATCATCTGGATACCGCACAGCAACTCCCCCTGACAGTGGAAACCGTCCGCACCGTTGCGCCGATCGATCCGCTCCCGGATACGCTCGCCCACCTGCGCCAGGATATCGGATTGCTGCGCAATCGCTTGTGATGGAGGCAAGCACAGCGTCAATACAAGTCCCAGTATCATCCCGCAGCGGAACACAAACCGAAAACGTTTACAGAAAACATTCAATTGGGGTCACTTCGCTGGTTCTATTCTAATCGTTACAATACCTTCATCATTGATCCCACCGGACTACCACACCTCCGGATAACCGATATCCACAAACGCCTTTTCCATTTTGGCCTTGTGGCCGCGCTCCATGGCCGCCAGTTCGAGAAAAACCTTTTGCTGGGCCGCATCCGTACAGGCCTCGGCCAACTGGGTATAATGGTTCATGGCAACCTCCTCTTTCTTCATGGCCAGGGCAATGGCATCCGCGGGCTGCATGGCCATGGACAGAGGCGGCGGCCCCGCCACCGTTTCCGATACATGAAAATCGGGAACGCGGACAAAGTGAATCTCCATGTCGCTTTTTTCCCGGAATCCCTCCAGGACCTTGCGGTGCATCAGCTCCTCCTCGGCCAATCCGCCAAAAAGCCCTTTGAGGAAGGGTGTTTGCACCCTTTCTGCGACCTGCTGATAGAACCGATGCGCTTCGATCTCGCCTTCGATGGCACGGTCGAGAATCTCCCGATAAGTACCCTTGTCCATATCCCTTGACCTCCTTTATGATGTTATCGGTCGACTACTGGCCGGACTGGAGCCCCAATCACCAACGGACACCTTTTTTAAAGCGCCGGCCTCTGGGAGCAACGTAAGAATGGCAGCGGATCTGTCCACCGCTGCCGCCCAAATCGGTCCCTGTTTTTGCACTATATGGGCCCGGGGTGCGCTAAATGCACGGCCAACCACACCGTCTCCCCATCCGGGTCGGTCCATGCCACGCGGTGTTTTACCCCTGCGGGGATGCGCAGCCAGTCGCCGGGCGCCATGACGGTGATCTCGGCCGTACCTGCGAACGCCAGTCCGGCCCCGCCTTTGAGCAGCAACACCCACTCGTCCGATGCCTGGTCAAACCAGAAATCGTCCGCCGACCGGTGGCCCAAAGAAACGATCCGCTCGATGCGCGTGGCCCCGTCGTCCAACAAGGTCTGAAACCACTCGTCGGGCAAAGCGGCCGGTATGCCTTCAAAAAGATTCCCTCGGGTCAACGCGTCCACGAGGCCTCCTGCCCTTGATAATGCTTCAATATAGGGGTGCCTTCCATCGCCCGGCTCAACCGATCCGCCCCACCAGCAGTTGCAACGGCAATCCGCCGTGGGACAATGGAAAGGTGTTGAGCGTAAACGGCAGGGTGGCCACCAGCGCCGCATCGGGCACCACCACGGCCAGGTCCCACCCCCGGAAGTCCCGACCCAGTTTCGCCCCCATGCGGCTGTAAAACGCCCGGGAAGTCTCGCCCGGTGAAAGGCGGCGGCCATAAGGGGGGTTGAGTACGATGAGGCCGGGCTGGGCGACGCGCCCGTTCAAGGTGCCTTCCAGGGCAAAAAAATCCCGGCAGGCCACCGTTACCGCATCCGCCAGGTCATTGTTCTGCACGCAGGCGCCCAATTTCCGGCACGCCTCGGCGTCCAGATCCGAGGCATGAATCGTGGGTCGTTCCAGCAAACGGTGCGTTTCCGCGCCCTTCTTTACCAGGTGCTGCCATTGCCGCGGTCGAAAAGCGGGCCACTGCATAAAAGCGAACCCGCGCCGGCTGCCCGGCGCGATCCCCTTGGCCATCAACGCCGCCTCCAGGGAGAAGGTGCCGGCGCCGCACATGGGGTCGAGCAAAGGCCGCGCCGGATCATAGCCGGCCATCGACAAAATCGCCGCCGCCAGGGTCTCGCGCAGGGGGGCCAGGGCGCTGTGGGTTTTCAGCCCCCGGCGATAGAGGTTGTCGCCGCTGCTGTCCAAAGAGAAAACCGCCCGGTCGTCCTCCAGGCGCACCAACAGGGTCTGGCCCGCCGCTTCCATGGCGGGCACCTGCCGATCCGCCCAATACCGGCCGATCACCGACGTCACGCGCCCGGCAATGGCCCCGGAGTGGTACAGCCGGGAACGGTGGGCGGTTACCTTGCAAGCCGGGACAACGCCGCCGGGCAGGTAGCGCTCCCATGGCACCGCCGCGCACTGACTTTCCAACTGCCTGAAATTAGTGGCTTTGAAGGCCATCACGCGCAGCAAAACCCGGCCGGCCGTGCGCAAATACAAATTGGCGCGATAGAGGTCCTCCAGCCGGCCGCTGAAATCCACCCCGCCGGTGCTCAGCGCTTCGACCCGGACGGTCTCCGACAGCGCCGCCAGCTCCCGCGCACACACCGCCTCCGCGCCCGGCGCAGTGACGGCATGCATCCCATGCCGGCGGGCGATCACATGGCGCTTGATCTGTTTGTCCAGTTGGATAGCCTTCATACCAATGAATTACCCGAAGCCTGAAAAGCACTTGATAAAGCCCGGCATCGATACTAAAGTGGGCAGGATCGCTGATGCCGATGCTCTATCAGCCGCCCTGATATTTGTAAATGACTTGTTGGTCGGACCCCGGGCGCTTCGCAGACAGCCACCAAGCAACAATACCCCCTGTGGGAGCGACTTCCCTGACCCGAACCCTGAAACCGCGACCAATTATCTAAAACCACGCACTGCGGCCCATGACCAAGGTATTCATCAGACAAGCCACTTACGAACTGCCCCTGCTCGGGGAGCGGGTCGCCGAAATGTTTGACAGCATGGGCCCTCAATGGATCAAACCGGGCGCCCGCGTGTTGATCAAACCCAACCTTCTGCTGCCGAGTGCACCGGACAAGGCCATTGTCACCCACCCGCTGCTTGTCCGGGCGGTGGCGGCGTACCTGCTCGACCATGGCGCCAAGGTTCAGGTATCGGACAGCCCCGGCACCGGCAGCTTTCGCAAGGTGCTGACCGAGACCCGCTACAAGGAAGTCATGGAAGGGCTGGATGTCACCTTCTCCCCTTTCGAAGCGTCGGTCGAGGTGGACATCGGCGAGCCATATGGACGCATTCCCATCGCCCGGGATGCCATGGAAGCCGACCGGATCATCAATCTGGCCAAGCTTAAAACCCACGCCCAGATGTTTCTCACCCTGGGCGTGAAAAACATTTTCGGCTGCATCGTGGGGTTGCGCAAACCCGAATGGCACATGCGCGCCGGGGTGGACCGGCGGGTGTTCGCCCGCCTGCTGGTGCAGATCCACCATGCGGTGCGCCCCGATTTCACCATCGTGGACGGTATCCTGGCCATGGAAGGCCAGGGACCGGGCAAAAGCGGCCGCCCCCGGCAATTGGGCCTGCTCATCGGCGGCGCCGAAGCCCATGCCGTCGACAAGACCATCTGCACCGTGTTGGGTCTCGATCCGGAAAAACTGCTCACCTACGTCCAGGGTCGGGAGCTGGGCGTATTCGATGGCCAGGTGCATGTCAGCGGCGACTTGAACATCGTCTCCGATTTTCGGTTCCCCGAGCTGCACTCCCTGAGCTTGGGCACCGAAACGCTCAGCCGCTTCATGCGCAAATACGTAGTCCAGAAACCGGTGGCCGACGACCGCAAATGCAAGCTGTGCGGAGAGTGCTGGAAGATCTGTCCGGCCAAAGCCATCACCCACAACATCCGTGGCGTAAAATTCGATTACGACCGTTGCATCCGCTGTTACTGCTGTATTGAAGTGTGCCTGCATGCCGCCATCCACGCCAAGGAGCCGTTGTTGGGCAGGGTGCGGCGGTACTTGATCCGGGACTGACCGTCGTGCGGCACGGCACACCATCTTTGACTTCCCCGAAGGGGATAGGTTCTTATCATCAAGAAAGGAAGGTTTTTCATGCCAGGAGTGAACAAAGTCATCATCGTCGGTAATCTGGGCCAAGACCCTGAAATCCGCTACTTGGCCGACGGCACCGCGGTAGCCAACTTCAGGGTGGCCACGTCGGAGACCTGGAAAGACAAACAAACGGGTGAAAAGAAAGAAAAGACCGAATGGCATAGCATCGTCGCCTGGCGGGGTTTGGGCGAGCTTTGCGGCAAGTATCTCTCCAAAGGCCGCCAGGTCTACGTGGAGGGCAAACTGCAGACCCGTTCCTGGGAAAAGGACGGCATCACCCGCTACACCACCGAAATCGTCGCCAACGAAGTGCAATTCCTGGGCAGCCGGGATGACAGCGGCGGCAGGAGCCGGCCGGCCGGAGGCGGTGGCGGCGGCAATCAGATGTCCGACCGGGGCTACCCCGAACCCCCCATGCCCGACACACGGGATGACGACATCCCTTTCTAAAAAGCCAATCATCACGAAACAATTACGGAGAATCGCCATCGCTGTCGTGATCACCGCCGATCCTTTCAGCACGGCCCATTCGATCACGGCAGCGATTCCATGAGAAGGATACCGCCCCCGGCCGACCGGCTGATCTCCGGGGACGCGCCGGGCAAGGTGGCTTCGCGGCACCCCTGCCCGGCGCGTCCCCGCCCCACGACCCCAGCGTGAGCGGAGGATGAATGATCACTTTCGACTTGACCAAGGAACAGACCCACATCCGCGTGGACTGGGAAGCGGGCCAGTACAAGCGCTCCGCCATCCAGCAGAAGATGATCGACCTGGAAGCCGAAACGCCAGCTGCTCAACTACACCGCCAAAGACCTGACCTGATCGACTATAAAAAGGGGGGCGGCGGGCCAACCGGCCCGCATCGCCCCCTTTGATTCCATCTAATCCACCCGACCTACCGCGCAGCCTGTTTCAAGGCGTACGCGGCACTCTGCATGCATACCGCTGAACACCCGTCTTATCATGCGGCTATCGGGCCTGCCCTTGGACAAACAACCGGCCCGCATCAATCGCTTTTGGATGGAAACCCGGCCATCGCCATGCCCGCATTGACTTCGCCGCCGCTGGAAGCGATCACCAGCACCGACACTTGCCGCCCGCTGACCGTTTCGAGGAATCGCTCGACATTTTGATCCGTAATCTGTCCGGTAAAAGAGACTGTTGTGCCATCCAGTTCGAACACCGCATCCACGGCCGAGGGGCTGGTCCCGGACTCGGCCGGCGAAGGTTCACTGCCGGCCAGGGCCAACCCGCATGCCGCCGGAAGGAGTAACATTCCGATTGAAATACCGTTCCGGTATGCTTTAACTAAGGCAGAGTTCTTGTACATATTCACATCACCTCGTCATCCTTGCACACCAGGCAGGTCTGGGTCACCTGGTTCTCCATGGAGCCCCTTGTTCATCCCTCATGCGCTTGATTGCACTATAGGTGTTGGGATGCATCGGCGCGATCGATGTCAAGGGGCGGGGGTCAAAAACGCAGGGCAATCCCATTGGGATCACCACGGAACGCGATTCATGTCGCCTGAAAAATCGGTTATCACAGCATATCGCACTTCACCGAACCGGCGTACGTCCGGTATGGCCTTGGGGGAGCCATCATTACGATTCGATTCGGTTTCACCCATTGAGTACCTGGTGGCACTTTTCCAACAAGTCGTTGGCGCTGAACGGTTTCTGCACGAAGTGGATACCTTCCTTCAGCACCCCGTGGTTGGCGATCATGTTGTCGGTGTAGCCCGACATATAGAGCGCCCTGGCCCCGGGATGGCGGTCGCGGATCTGCTCGAACAACTCGGGCCCCTTCATCCCCGGCATGATGACGTCCGTGAGAACCAGATGGATGGGACCGTCGTGGGCGCTTGCTCTGACCATTGCGTCGGCCGTATCGTCCGCCATCACCACAACATATCCATGGCCCTTGAGAATCCGTCCGGCCAGTTTGCGCAGCGCCGGGTCGTCCTCGACGATCAGGGCGGTGACCATACCGGGTGCCGGCGACGGTGGCAGCCCCTTTGCCGGCACCATCGCACCCCTCCCCTTGTCAAAACAAATCGGCAAATAGATCTTGAATGTGGTCCCATCGCCAGGCTCACTATAGACCCAGATGCTGCCTCCATGCTGACGGACGATGCCATAACTGGTGGCCAACCCCAGACCGGTCCCCTGATCGGTGCCCTTGGTGGTAAAAAAGGGCTCGAAAAGACGGTCCAGGGTGCTTTTATCCATCCCGCAGCCGGTATCGCTGACGCCGATCATCACGTAGCTGCCCGGCATTACGTCGGGTTTGTTTTGGACATAGGTATCATCGAACTCGACCATGGCCGTTTCGATCCGGAAGGTGCCGCCATCGGGCATTGCATCCCGGGCGTTGACCGCCAGATTCATCAGCACCTGCTCCAACTGAGCGGTGTCCGCCATTGCCGGCAGCGATTCGGGCGTCAAGGCCAGAACGACTTGAATGTCTTCGCCGATCAAGCGTCGCAGCAGTTTGTCGAACCCCGTAACCACGTGGTTGACATCCACCACCTTCATCTCAAGCACCTGCTTGCGGCTGAAGGCCAACAACTGGCGGGTAAGCCCCCTGGCACGCAGCCCGGCGTCATAAATCTGGGTCAACGGCTCGAGAAGGGTATCGTCTACGGCCAGGTCATCGAGCAACATCTCGCCGTACCCCAGAATGATGGTCAGCAAGTTATTGAAATCATGGGCAACACCACCGGCCAAACGACCCACCGATTCCATTTTCTGGGCCTGGTGCAGTTGCTCTTCAAGCGCTTTTTGGGCCTTCTCCGCCCGTTTGCGCTCGGTGACCTCCTTGGCAACGCCTCGAAAGCCGATGGGCCTGCCATCGGCAGCCTTGATCAATGAGATGGAGGTATCGATATGGCATTCGGCCCCGGTTTTGGTCATCAACATCCAATCCACCGCCCGAAACGGTGTGCCGGTGGTATAAACCCGGTTGAAGGTCTCATAAACTTTGCGGGCATTCTCCGGGTCCATGTAAGCGCTATAATGCATTCCCAAGAGTTCGGCACTTGAATAGCCGAGGATACGGCAAACGGAGGGGTTGAAAAAGGTTAAACGGCCGGCCAGATCCACCTCAAAATAGCCATCCTCTATATTGTCCAAAATGGATTTGTACTTCTCCTCGCTTTCCCGCAAAACGGCCTCGGCCTCCCGCCGCAACCGGACCTCTTTTTCCAATTGCAGCATTTTCTGCTCCAATTTCCGGACCAATCGCTCGTTGTAAAGCTTGAGAACCTCATCTTCCTGGGCCGGGTTTTCCGAAGCGCTGCTGCCGGGTTTTGCGGTGGCGATCACCTCCTGCACGGCCGACAGGAAAAGATCCGGCTCGCACGGCTTGACAAGGAAGCGGTCGGCGCCGAGCTTGCGGGCAAAGATCTCATCCTGGGCGCCGGTGTAAGTTGCGGTATAAAAGATAAAGGGGATATGCCGCAGCCGGGCGTCCGACCGGACTTTGCGGCACAGCTCGTACCCGTCCATGACCGGCATGAGGATGTCGCTGATAATGATACCGGTCGGACCGGATTGCAGGGTCTCCAGCGCCTCGACCCCGTTGGTGGCGGTGTGCACACCATAGCCGTGGCCCTTGAGCAGCGCTTCGAGCAAGTAGCGGTGTTCCTCCTTGTCGTCCACGATCAGGATGTGCATCCTACGACTCCCGGCCCTCCCCCTCTTGGGGGAAAAAGTTTATGATGTCGGATACAAACGTATCCGGATCGATGGGTTTCTCGATGTAGCCGGTCGCGCCGGCAGCCAAGATCTGCTCCCTGTCCCCCGCCATGGCATAAGAGGTCACCGCAATGATTGGGGTACCGGTCATTTCCGTGTGCTTTTTCAATTCCCGCGCAACGGCGTAGCCATCCATTTCGGGCAGTTGGATATCCAGCAAAATGGCCTTGGGCCGGTGACGCAATGCCATCTCGATGCCTTGCCGGCCGGTCCCGGCCCCTATAACGGCGAAACCATTCTTTTCCAGCAGAAACCGCATCAAGTAGAAATTCTGTTCATTGTCTTCAATGACCAGCAGTGTATCTTTCATACGGCTCCCCCTGCCTTGTCCGGTATGCGAACGGTGAATGTGCTGCCCACGCCCCATTGGCTCTCCACCGCGATGGTGCCGCCCATCACATCGAGTATCCGTTTGCATATGGAAAGCCCGAGACCGGTTCCCTCCCGCCTGCGGGCAAGGCCCGAATCGATCTGATGAAAGGGTTGGAACAGATTGGGCAGTTCTTCTGCATGCATACCGATCCCCGTATCGGAAAAGATGATCCGGTAGTGACCGTTCGCGCACTGACAGGCAATGCCCACATGCCCCAGCTCAGTAAACTTCACCGCATTTCCGAGCAGGTTGAGAAACACCTGTTCCAGGCGTCTTTGATCCGTGGTGATCGTCCCAACCGCGGCCGGAATTTCCTGGCGCACCGCGATACCTTTCTTTTCGGCCAGGGGCGCCACCGACTTGACTACTTTTTCAATGGATGCCTTCAGATCGAAGGTGGTGCAAGAGAGCGCCAGCTGTCCGGCCTCGATCTTGGAGATATCCAGCACATCGTTGATCAGCGCCAGAAGATGGCGCGCACTGTTTTGCACCATGGCTAACTGCTTGCGCTGCTCCGGGTTCAGTTCTCCGGCCAGTCCCTGCAACAGAATCCCGGTGAAGCCGATGATCGAATTCAGGGGTGTGCGCAATTCATGGGACATGGTGGCCAGAAAAGCCGATTTGATCTGGTCGGCGGCCTTGGCCTTTTCCATTGCCTCGGCCAGCTCCGCCGTGCGGTCGATGATGCGCCGGTCCATTTCCCGATTGACCTGCTGCAGCTCCCGAGTCCGCGAATTGACCTGCCGCTTCAAAACAAAACTGCCCACCAGGGTCGCCAGCAAGACAATCCCCACCACCAGCCCGACGATGCCAACCCAGGCCGGCATCTTGAAGCGTGTCGGCTCGGAGGTCCACTTTTGCAGGGATTGGTAATAGATCGAGTGCGGCTCCCGTTTCAATTCGGCCAAATGCGCATCGATGGCGCCTAGCAGCAGGCTCCCGGTATCCAGAGGTGCTGCGAAAAAGAGCTCGGACGGTTCGAATATCACCGCCGTATCCTCCAATCCGAATTGTCTGGCATGCATGATCCCGTAGAACCGATTGGTCACTGCGGCATCCGCCGCCCCCGCGGCCACCTGCTCGAACATGGTGTGATAATCCGGCACTGCCACCAGCTCGGTGTGCAGCCCGAAGCCCTTGGCGAGGCGGTCGAAAGCCGCCTGCTGCACCGAGCGCTCCAGGACCAGAATGCGCTTGTTCTCCAGATCGAAGATGGAACGGATCCCGCTGCCCCGGGGGGCGTATACTTGATACCAGGAGGACAGGACCGGAACCCGGTGGAAGGCATACCGCGCCGCACGCCCGGCCGTATAGGCCACGTCGGGCATCAGGTCGATCTGCCCATCCGCCAACCGGTCGAGCCCTTCCCCCCAGGTGCCGGCCACATAGCGCAACTCCCACCCTTCCTGTCCGGCGATGTGCTCGATGATATCAATGAAAATCCCTGCCGAACGGCCCGCAGGGTCCGTGAAGATTTTGGGTGCATTCTCGTAAACGCCGACCGTCACAATGGTCCCGTCACCGAATCCCCGGCCGGGGGCAAGGCAAACAAAGATGAGCAGCAACATGCGAATCGTCCTGGGAACCCGTTGCCGGCCGAGAACCGGAAACCTGCACCCAGAAGAATCGTCTGCCGCTGATGCCATCCTTACTCCCATCTGAAAGGCAACCGTTTTGTCCGCTGTCCAGAATTATAGCGGTCCGACTGCTTGATAGCAAGCGATTAGATCCCGATTAGATCCCGGGGATTTCGCTTGTTTACATGGTATAGCGGGCACATGGCGGCGGACTGAATTGTGGTGCCTGTTACGCCCCGTTCGGCGTGTAGTTC
>JAGTVD010000377.1 GCA_018224505.1 Desulfatitalea sp.
GCAACGGGGTTCAAGTGACGCTAAGGGGTGTGCTCCGGGTAGGCCCGCAAACTCACTGCGTTCAGACAGTGCGGGCCGAACAACCCTGCGCACACCCCCCAGCGTCACTAAAACCCCATTGCGGACGCAGCGCCCCACCCCCGCTACCGGGAGCACCTCCTGTTGCGCTAAATGAACGAATGGATCAGCTGCCCAGTGCATGTATCATGCGTGCATTGACATGCGATCGTCCCGGGGGGGGGGCGGTGAATATTGGTGAAAGGTGCGGATAAAGGAAGGGAAGCGCCGGGGGGTGCCCGGCGCTATTGTGGGAATTGTTTTTAGTAGCGGTAGTGCTCCGGTTTGAAGGGGCCGGCTACCGGAACGCTGATGTAATCGGCCTGTTCGTCACTCAGTCGGGTCAGAGTCGCGCCCAGCTTTTCCAGGTGCAGTCGGGCCACTTCCTCGTCCAGTTCCTTGGACAGGCGGTATACGCCCACCGGTCGCTCCTGATTCTGCCAAAGATCGATCTGGGCCAGGGTCTGGTTGGTGAACGAGTTGGACATCACAAAGCTCGGATGACCGGTCGCGCAGCCCAGGTTCACCAGGCGGCCTTCGGCCAACATGTAAATGTTGTGGCCGTCCGGAAAGGTGTAGCGGTCCACCTGGTCCTTGATGGTGATCTTTTCGACGCCGTCCATGGCGTTGAGGGCTTCCACCTGGATCTCGTTGTCAAAGTGGCCGATGTTGCAGACGATGGCCTGGTCCTTCATACGGGCCATGTGGTCGGCGGTGATGATATCCTTGTTGCCGGTACAGGTCACATATATGTCGCCGATGGGCAGGGCCTGCTCCACGGTCATGACCTTGAAGCCGGCCATGAGGGCCTGCAACGCGCAGATGGGGTCGACTTCGGTGACTACCACGTTGGCTTTGTGGGCCGCCAGGGCATCGGCCGACCCTTTGCCCACATCGCCATAGCCGCACACGACGGCGGTTTTGCCGGCGATCATGACGTCGGTGGCCCGTTTGATACCGTCCACCAGGGACTCGCGGCAACCGTAAACGTTGTCGAACTTGCTTTTGGTGACCGAGTCGTTGACATTGATGGCCGGTATCAGCAGCTCACCCTTTTCAGCCATCTGGTAGAGGCGATGAACGCCGGTGGTTGTTTCCTCGGAAACGCCGCGCCATTCGGAAACCACCTTGTGCCAGAAACCGGGCGCTGTTTTGAGGGTTTGTTTAAGCACGTCGTTGACGATGCGCAGCTCTTTGTTGTCCGTCAAGGCATCCAATATCATGGGGTCGTCTTCGCACTGGAAGCCGCGATGGATGAGCAGCGTGGCATCGCCGCCATCGTCCACCACCAGGTTGGGACCGCTGCCGTCCGGCCAGGTCAGGGCCTGCTGGGTGCACCACCAGTACTCTTCGAGGGTTTCGCCCTTCCAGGCGAACACCGGGGTTCCAGCGGCGGCGATCGCGGCGGCGGCGTGGTCCTGGGTGGAGAAGATGTTGCAGGAGGCCCAGCGCACGTCGGCGCCAAGCGCCTGGAGGGTTTCGATCAGGACCGCGGTTTGCACGGTCATGTGCAGGCTGCCGCTGACCCGGGTCCCGGCCAGGGGCTTTTGGGGCCCGTATTTTTCGCGCGTGGCCATCAGACCCGGCATTTCATGTTCGGCGATTTCAATTTCCCGCCGACCCCATTCGGCCAGTTCGATGTCTTTGACTTTATAGTCCTTCTGATCACTATCCATTACTTTCTTGGCAGTTGCCATATCCATATTCTGTTGATTACCTTTCTTCCAAATAGCGTTTAAAGTCCGCCGCTACATTGTCCCAGGCGGCGGACGGCAAGTTGGCGCCCAAGTGGCGCACGACTTGCGCCCCGAGAATGGATCCCAGATGACCGCAGGCATCCAGGGTACAGTCGTTCAGCAGTCCGTAGAGGAAGCCGGCTGCCCAAAAATCGCCGGCGCCGGTGGTGTCCTTGACCCGGTCCACATTTTGAGCCGGCGTTTCATAAGTCTTGCCGCCGGAACGAATGAGCGCTCCGTCGGCGCCGCACTTGACCACAGCGGTGGTGCAGTGTTCGGAAAGGTCTTTCAAACCGGTCAGAGGATCGCGTCGGCCGCAAAACGCCGCCGCCTCATCTTCATTGGCCAGAACCACGTCCACGTAACGATCCAGCAGGGATGGCAGTATTTTGGCGGCGCCATTGACTACTTCGAAAGCGCCCAGATCGAGACTGATCGTGCATCCGGCCGTTTTGGCGGCATTCAGCACGGTTTGGGCCAGGTCCGGATTAAAGAGCAGATATCCTTCCACGTGGGCGTGCTGGCATCCACGGAAATCATCGACGCTGACGTCGTCGGGCGCAAAATTGGCGGCGGCGCCCAGATCCGTGCGCATGGTACGTTCCGAGTCGGGCGTAACCATGCTCAGACAGCGGGCGGTGGCCGAGACGCCGCAGGTTTTCAGGCGGGAGCCATCGCCGCCGAGTTGTTCGAACGTTTGGCGATAGTACCGACCTTCTTTGTCGTCACCAAGCTTGCCCAAAAGCGCGGCGCCGATGTCGAGCCGTGCCAGGGCGAAAATGGTGTTGGCCGCCGATCCGCCGGGAGCGACCAAGGCCTCTCCCGGTACCCGGGTCAGCAACGCCTCCATGGATGGGGTGTCCACCAACTCCATGCCGCCTTTGTTGCCGCCGACGGTGGTCAGGAAAGCCTCCTCGACCAGCGCGAGGCGATCCACAATCGGCGAGCCGACGCCGATGACGCGGGCGCCATTTGTCTTCATGCTGCCTCCCGGGACATCCGCTTGGCTGCCTTGAGCAGGGCTTCGGCCTTGTCGGCCCTTTCCCAGGGAAAGATATCACGCCCGAAATGGCCGTAGGCGGCGGAGGCCTGATAGGTCCAGCCGTCAGGGTGGAGCAGGTCGAGTTGATCGATGATCGCCGCGGGGCGGAAATCGAAAAGACGGTTGTCTTCCAGCAGCGATTGCAACAACGCTTCGTCGTATTTGGCGGTACCGTAGGTGTCGACATTGATGCTCAGGGGATGGGCCACGCCGATGGCATACGAGACCTGGATTTCACACTTGTCGGCCAGTCCGGCGGCCACGATGTTCTTGGCCGCGTAACGGGCATAGTAGGCCGCGCTGCGGTCCACCTTGGACGGATCCTTGCCGGAGAACGCGCCGCCGCCATGGCTGCCCACGCCACCGTAAGTGTCGACAATGATCTTGCGGCCGGTGAGCCCGGCATCGGCATAGGGGCCGCCGAGCACGAAGGCGCCGGTGGGATTGATGTAGAATCGGGTGTCGCCGGTCAATAAACCGGTGGGCTCGAGTATCTGTTTCGCGGCCGTCACCAGGTCCTTGCGAATCGTCTCCAGGGGCACATCGTCGGTCTGGTGGCTGATGACCACGCCGGTGATGGCATGGGGTTTTCCTTTTTTATATTGGACCGACACCTGGCTTTTAGCATCGGGGCGCAGGTAACCGATGGCGTTGTGCTTGCGCAGCTGCTCGAGTTCCATCAGCAGGCGGTGGCTGTAGGCCACCGGGCAGGGCATCAATTCCGGGGTTTCGTTGGTGGCATAGCCGAACATCATCCCCTGGTCGCCGGCGCCCTGTTCCTCGTACAACCCTTCGCCTTTCGTGACGCCCTGGCTGATATCCGGGGATTGGCCATGGATACGGTTCACGTATTGAAACGATTCGTGCCAGAATTTCAAGGCCTCGCGGTCATACCCGATATCCTTGACCACCTGGCGGGCGATTTTTTCGGCATCGATGTTCTTCCAGCCCTTGCAGGTCACTTCGCCCACATTGGCCACCAGGTTGTGCCCCACAACCGTTTCGCAGGCCACACGGCTCCGGGGATCGGCCTGCAGGCAGGCGTCGAGGATGGCGTCCGAAATCTGGTCGCACACCTTGTCTGGATGGCCGCGGCCTACGGATTCGGACGTAAAAACATGCTCAGTGTTGATCTTGCTCATTTAGTCGCTCCTTTAACGTTTTCAATGATTTAAACAGAAAGGACCACCGACGGACGCCGATGTCCGTTAAAGCGGAAGGTCGAGCCATTTGGCGCTTGTGAAACAATTGTAACATCCAAGCAGTATGCGTGCCATCTCTCCCGATACTGTTATAACTCATTAGAAAAATATGGAAAATTATTTCGTGGAGCGACGGCGCTTCAATATCACGGCCGTGGTGAATGGGACATGTGTCTAAGTATTGGACACTATTTGCGTATTGGCGCTTCAAGTGTACAGATATTTCCGGTTCTGGATGGCCGCCCAGGTAATTTGAAAGCGCATCCCATTTTCGGAGAAACCTTTTTGGAAATACTTTAACACCCCATGAATTAAGGCAAATATAGTGGACCCCACTGTGGCGCTACGGTGTTTTGCGCGGCTGACCAACGCGCCAGCAGGGAAGTGTCTAATATTTACACATTGATGCTTTGCATTTCCAGACACCGGTGCTATATTGCGATGTTTGCAGCCACCCATCATGGAGCCTCCGCAATGCCCAACC
>JAGTVD010000378.1 GCA_018224505.1 Desulfatitalea sp.
CTCGCTCCCAACCCCCTTTTGGCCCGCTTGCTGGGCATGGGCAAACTACGCGATCTGTTTGTTGCCGAAGCCCGTGCCATGGCGGCCTTGCGCCACCCCAACATCGTGGCCATCCACGATTTTGACGATCATTTGGGCGCCCCCTTCTATGTGATGGATTTTTACGCCAACAACCTGGGAAACATGATGGGGGAAACCTTTCGTGTCGAAGCGCCATCGCGGGTGTTGGCTGTGGAGAAGGCGTTGGACTATACCCGCCAAACGCTTGCCGGATTGGCCTGCCTGCACGATGCCGGCATGGTGCACCGGGACATCAAACCGTTCAACCTGCTGGTCACGGCCCGGGACACCGTCAAGATCTGCGACTTCGGACTCTCCAAGCTGCGGGGCGAAACCTTCCAGCGGCCCGCCAACCTCAATGTGGGGTCCCCCTACTATGCCGCTCCGGAGCAGGCGTCCAACCCCGATGCCGCGACACCCGCGGCCGACCTCTATGCCGTTGGAATCATATGTTATCGTATGCTGACCGGCCGCCTGCCGGCCGCACCGCCCCACCCATCGGACTATCGACCGCCCAGTCACTACAACCCCGACCTGGACGCACCCTGGGACCGATTCTTCTCCCGTGCCATCGACCAGCGCCCGGAACGCCGATTTCCCCATGCCATCGCCATGATGGAGGCACTGGGGGCGTTGGCCGACCGCTGGCAGGCGCGCAAGGAGAGCACCTGCGCACTTCCGCCCCCGACGCCTCCCCTGACAGTCAACGAAGCCTCCCCTGTGCCACCACGTACGGCCCCCATCAAAACGGCACCCCGGGCGGCCAGGCACACTTTCGGCCTGGACCCGCTCTGGCGACCGGCCCGCTATGCCCAAACCGCCTTGGCATCCCCCCGTCCGGATATCGTGGTGGATCCCGACACACGATTGATCTGGCAACAATCTGGCAACACATACCCGCGCAACTGGCAGGGGGCACAGGCATACATCGATGGCCTGAACCGGATGCATTGGGGTGGAAAACACAACTGGCGTCTGCCCACCATCGATGAGCTGCTGACCCTTCTACGCCCCACCCCCCAAATCGCAGACCTCTGCCAGCCCCCCGCGTTCGATACCACCCAGCGGTGGATCTGGAGCGCCGACCGACGCTCGTTCACCGCGGCCTACTACGTGGATATGGTACTCGGGTTCGTCGGCTGGCAAGATTTCAGCGCCCCCTATTACGTACGAGCAGTCAGTTCCCGATAACCCACATATCAAAAAAAAGGGGGCGCCCCCAAAGGCCCCCCCAACCCAACAAACCCTATCAACCCAACAAACCCAACAAACCCAACAAACTCAACCCCCTGCCAGCACCTTCCCGGCAATTGCCGTATAGGCCTTTGTAACGGGTGACTCGGGATATTTTTCCTGGAAAGAGATACCGGCATCGCCGCAGGCAACGATTTGCGGATCGAAAGGAATGCGGCCCAAAAAGGGCAAACCCATTGCCAATGCGGTGCGCTCGCCGCCACCGACGCCGAACAGGTCCACCATTTGATTGCAGTGCGGACAGGTGAAGCCACTCATGTTCTCCACCAGCCCGAAGATCTTCAGCTCGACCTTCTGGCAAAAATTGATCGACTTGCGCACATCGGCCAGGGAGACCTCCTGGGGGGTGGTCACGATAATCGCCTGGGCATCCTTGATGGTCTGGGCCACCGTCAGAGGCTCGTCGCCGGTACCGGGCGGGGCGTCGATGATCAGGTAATCGAGATCGCCCCAGTTCACCAATCCGAAAAACTGTTGGATCACCGAATGCTTGACCGGCCCACGCCAGATGATGGCGCTGTCCTTGCCGGCGATCAGGGATTCCACCGACACGGCGCTCAAATTGTCGTTGTATCGCAAGGGAATGATCCGCTTCTCGGCATCGATATCCAGCACCCCGCTGAAACCAAGCATCCGCGGCACGTCGGGTCCATGCAAATCCACATCCACCAACCCGACTTTGGCGCCTGAATGGGCCAGCGCCATGGCCAAGTTGACCGAAGTGCTGGTCTTACCCACGCCGCCCTTGCCGCTCATCACCACCAATTTGTGTTTGATGCGCGCCAGGGAGGCTTTTACCGCCTCTTCCAACGCCATCTGAGGATTGGCCTGATTCCGGGCCGCGTCCACATTGTCATGAATATCCACCATTGCCGCAGACTCCTTTCATTCCCTCTATCTCCAGACAGAGCATTGGTTGTTTCGCAATCGATGACCGGTTAATCGCCTCCGCCTGCGCTGACGATCAATCGTTGGCCGGGCTGCAGGATGGCATCCTTGTCCAGGCGATTCAATGAACGCAGCTGATCCAAATTGAGGCCGTAGCGCTGACCGATACCGTACAATGTGTCGCCGGCAACCACGGTGTGATATTGAATCGCACCCACTGCTTGCGCTGCGGGCGGGGTGGCGCCGGGAGCGGCCGATGGGGTGGTGGCGGGTGCGGCCGGCTTGGCTTCGGCGCGGGGTGGCGCGGGCGCCTTGCGCATTTCGCCGACCTGCTTCTGCAAGTTCTCCAAGCTCATGGTCAAATGATCCATCCGCAGGGTCATGGAGGCTTCGCCCCGATCATAGCGTTCCTTGAACCGTTCGAAAGACTGTGCCTGTTCCCAAATCCGGGTGACCTTTTCATCGATGGCTTCATATCGGTCCAGGCGTTCTTCGAGTTGCCGCACGTTCTCTTGCAGCAATGCCACCTGTTGCCGGTTAGCCGGCTCTCCCCGACCACCGAACAGAAGCGTCAGGATGGCCACCACCGAGGTGACAATGGCCAGAATGAGCAAAATCAAAAAAATCGGAAGCTTTTTCAAACGCCCCCCTGCAGCGGAATTGTTGCTCGCCGACCATGGCGAAAACTGCTCTTCGTCAAAATACTCTTCCTTGGGTTTTTCTTCTTTTTCAGGCATCTCTCCGGAATCTTTCCATTTCATTCAGCCACCCCCGATGCATGGACACCATGCCCACCTGCTGGACATTCCGAACACAAGGTATCCGGGGTGTCGTTCGATTCTCGACGCCCCCACAAAGCCCTGCGGCGTCATTGGCATCTGCACTGTTTGCTGTTTCACGCGTCCGCATGCCCTGGATTGCATGCGATCACCCATTGCGTCGTTTACTTGGCTTATAGCCCATAAGGTCTCAGAGCATCAAGTATAATCAATAAGATTCCCGGGACAATCGCATCTCTTCTTTGGCACCCTGCTTGATCCAACGCGCATGATCGGTTGGTTCCAGCACATAAGGAAGTGATCCCGGTTGTGCAATGGGGCGCTGCGTCCGCAATGGGGTTTCAGGGCGATCGCATTTAAATTCACCCATGAGACATGCACTGGGCAGCTGATCCGTTCGTTCATTTAGCGAAACAGGAGGTGCCCCCGCTACCGGGAGCAGCGGCTCGATTACCACCGCGTGGCCCGCCGCGCCATTTCATTGGCGTCCCTGCAATCACCCTTAATGGTGTTTTAGTGCGGGTTGATTATCCGTCCCTTTTCCCGTATGGTCCCTGATCCGCGAACCCTTTATCGCCCGCCCGAGGAGAAACCATGGCCCAGCATGCGCACACATTTGTGGAAAACTATGATGGAATGGTCGGTTTCGGCCTGAATCGCGAAACCGATGAAAGCACCGTTATCTATTACTTGCAAAAGTTTGCCGACGACGCATTGATGAACGTTTTGCGCCACCGCATGACAGATGAAGATCTGGAAACGCTGTTCGAATCGATTTCCGCATTGCTGCGCAAGCACTTAAGCGAAGAGGAGTATCATCTTCTGTTTCTCAAGGAAGAAGACGAACCCTAAGCCACATCGGCGTGATCGGCCACCCGCGTGCGGGTCAGAATGGTTACTTTTTCAATCAGCGCCTGCAGGCGGAAAGGCTTGTAGAGAACGTCGTCGAATACCCCGCCTTTAAGAAGGGCCGGTGTCCCGGAGACACCGATCACCGGCGTGGCGTCCCGATTGGAGTGCCGGATGTGATTCGCAACGGTGTGGCCATCAACGCCCGGCATGCGCACATCGGTGATCACGAGGTCGTAGATGCAACGGTCGTATTGGGCCATCCCGTTCAGGGCATTATCCGCCGTGTCCACGGAAAAATCCAGACGTGTCAGCGCCTGGGCGATCAGATCGCGCACCATTTTCTCGTCATCGATTACCAAGACGCGTTGCATCATTTTTCTCCACGCAAGGGGCTGGTCGCAAAGACGGACGGCCAACATTTGCGGCACAATATCTGGATCCCTACCATGTTGTCAAGCACAATATGTAGTTGAATCCTAATGCAACCCTTGGATGGTGGTCCCCGGTGGCATGTTTCGTCCTGGAATTGTCGAGGGGCGCCGGCAAGCGTGGATGTTCAGGAGAGTTTTAAGTGTTCAGTGTTATGCGAGGGGGCCCCGTTGGCTCACACCTTGTATTTGCCGAAATCCTCCGGGGAAAGATTCTCCAGGTACTCCGCCCACTTCTTGCCCTCCTCGCTCTGGTCCAGCACTTCCACCTCACCGTCGCCCTTTTTGGATTTTTCAATCACTTTTTCGTCCACGTAAATCGGCGCCGAAAAGCGCAGCGCAATGGCGATGGCGTCGCTGGGGCGCGCATCCAGAGAGAAGGATCGGCCGTCACGGTCAAAATAGATCAGGGCAAAAAAGGTGTTGTCGCGCAGATCACACACCTCCACCTTGGTGACCTTGATCTCGAGATGCTCGCTGAAATTCTTGAACAGGTCATGGGTCATGGGGCGTTCGAAATGCACATTCTGGAGGACGGAAGCGATGGAGGTGGCCTCGAGCAGACCGATCCAGATCGGAATAGCCTGATCGCCCTCCTCGGTCTTGAGAATGATGATCGGTGTATTGGAGGTGGGGTCCATTGTCAGACCGGCCACGCTGGCTTTATGCAACATAACGGCTCTCCTTCCACCGCGGATGCCCGCGGGTCGGGTACGGGTCTTCCCCAAAGGCTGTGGGCCATTGCTCTCTCTATCATGATCGGCATCATGCGCCCTGTCAATATTTGATTGGGTGCGCCGGCCTGCCCTTCCCCGGCGAAATGCACGATCTTGTTGCCTCCGGTGCGGCCCGCCCACTGGCCGGGTTCCGACTGGCCATCCGAAGGCGGGCTGTCGGCAGTGGAAGACGGATGTTTGCTCGGACCGTCCACCAGTACCAGATGCACATCGCCGATCATCGCCTGGTGTTTTTGGGCCGTAATCCGCTCCTGAAACGCCAGCACCCTTTGCAGCCGCTCTTTCTTCACCGCCTCCGCGATCTTGCCGTCAAACCGCACCGCCGGTGCATTGGGACGATCGGAGTAGATAAAGGCGAATAGGCTGTCGAACCGTACCTGACGGATCAGTTCCAGGGTGGCGGCAAAGTCCTGCTCGCTTTCGCCGGGAAACCCCACAATGATATCGGACGTAATGGCCATCTCCGGCCGGATCTGCCGGAGCCGGGCCACCTTCTCCAGGTATTGCCCACTGCTGTAACGGCGGTTCATCCGCTTGAGCACCACATCGGAACCGGACTGCACCGGCAAGTGGATGTGGGGACAAAGCTTCTCCAGACGGCCGAAGGCATGCATCAGCGCATCGGACAAATCCTTGGGATGGGAGGTGGTGAAACGAATGCGCGCCAGGCCTTCCACCCGGTTGACCTGCTCGAGCAGTTGATCGAACCCGGGCAACCCCTCCTTGAGGCCGTAACTGTTCACATTCTGCCCCAGCAGGGTCACCTCGCGCACGCCATGGTTCACCAGGTGGCGGATCTCATCCAATATCGCATCCGGTGCGCGGCTCGATTCCCGGCCCCGCACATACGGCACGACGCAGTAAGTACAATAGTTGTCGCACCCCCGCATGATGGTCACAAAGGCCGAAACGTCGGAAGTCACCAGCGGACCGCTGACGAAATCCTCGGCCTCGACCCCTTCGGACAGCGCCACATCCACGACGCGGCAACGGGTGGCGCTGATGCGTTCAATGGTGCGCGGCAGGCGTGCGATGGCGTGGGTGCCGAAGACCAGGTCCACATAAGGCATGCGCGATAGGATCTTGCGCCCCTCCTGCTGGGCCACACAGCCGCCTATCCCGATGATCAGATCGGGCTTGACCGTTTTCAGCGGCGCAAGACGGCCCAGGAAGCTGAATGCCTTCTGTTCGGCCTTGTCCCGGATGGCACAGGTGTTGACAATAATCAGGTCGGCGCCCTCCGGTGCATCGACGGGCACATACCCCAGGGACGCCAGCCGATTCCGGATCTGATCGGAATCGTACACATTCATCTGGCAACCCATGGTATTAATATATAGGCGTTTGGTGCGCATCGTCTCCCACATGGGCCGATCCCATCGGCCCATCCCGTTTTTCTATTAAAAAGCGGCGGCCCAAATCGGCCATGATCCCGCGAACCATCTCCCTGCAGCCGGGCGCCACCGCCAGCACCACCACCCCTTTCGCCGCATCCAGGGTAGTCACGACGGCCACTCCCTCGTAAGCGTCGAAGGTAAACTTCAGCAGACTGATCTTACGTCGATCAACCCGATAATAGAAACGCTCGGTGATCATTTCCACGCCGGATTTCTCCTTGTTCGGATATCTATTATAGGATATGCCGCGATCATGCAAACGCAATGGACACTATTGAACCCCGACGGCGACCTGGTCCAGGCAATCCAGCAACAGCTCAAATGCCATCCCATCACCGCAGCGGTGCTGGCCAACCGCGACATCCCATCGGCCCGGGATGCCACCGCATTCCTGCGCCCGGATCTGGGCGACCTGCCCGCACCTTCGCTGCTTGCAGGCGTGGCAGATGCGGTGGCACGCATCTGTGATGCCGTCCGCCGCAAGGAAAAAATACTGGTCCTCGGCGATTACGACGCCGACGGCGTCACCGCCACAGCGGTGCTGTACCACTTCCTCCAAGCCGCAGGCGCCGATGTCATTTGCCACCTGCCCCATCGTATTCAAGAAGGGTATGGGTTGCAGCCCATGCACATTATGCAGCTGGCCGTCCCGCGACGGGTGGGTCTCATCGTCACAGTGGATTGCGGTTCCAGCAGTGCGGATGCCATTGCCGCCGCCAAACGGTTTCATATCGATGTGGTTGTTACCGATCATCACAATACCGACGGCGACCTGCCCGACGCGTGCGCCTTTATCAACCCCAAACGCGACGCCCACCCGGGGCCTCTGAACGACCTCGCCGGGGTGGGAGTGGCCTTCTATCTGGCCATCGCGCTGCGTACGGCCCTTCGGGACCAGGGCTGGTGGTCCCAGCGGCCGGAACCCAATCTCAAAGCCTATTGCGATCTGGTGGCCATCGGAACAGTGGCGGACATGGTCTCGCTCAAAGGGGTCAACCGGCTGTTGACCCGCATCGGCCTCGAGCAGATCAATACCGATCCACGGCCCGGGATCCAAGCCCTGATTATCGCCGCCGGCATTCGCCAACAACAAATCACCGCTGACGACATCGCCTTCCGCCTTGCACCGCGCATTAATGCCGCCGGCCGCATTGCCCACGCCCACATCGCCTTCGACCTGCTCAACGCGACCAATACCGATACGGCCCAACCCCTTGCCCGGGATCTGGACGCCCTGAACCAACGGCGGCAGCAGATGGAAAATAAAATTCTGGAGGAGATCACCGGCCGCCTGGAAAGCCGCCCCGCAACAACAGCGGACAAAAAAACACTGCTGGTGGCCGGCAACGACTGGCACGAAGGGGTCCTGGGCATCGTTGCCGCCAAGCTGGTCAATCGCTACTTCCGCCCTGTGGTGGTGCTTTCCGCTCGGGACGGCCTTGCCAAAGGATCGGGACGCAGCATCCCACAGGTGGACATCCACAGCGCCCTGGCAAGCTGCGGTCACCTTCTGGATCGGTTTGGCGGTCACCGTCTGGCCGCCGGCCTGTCCGTAAAGACCGAGAACATCGGCGCATTGCAAAAAGCCTTTGAAACAGCAGTGGCCGAGCAGCAGCCGACAACCCTGCACATTCCGGAGTTGCGGATCGACAGCCTGATCGAATTGGACCAGATCTGTCCCCAGTTGCTGGATGAACTGGAAAACCTGGCACCTTTCGGTACCGACAACCCGTCACCCCTTTTTATGGCCCGGGATGTAAGGGTCACCACCGCCGGCATTGTCGGTCAACGCCACCGGCGCATGGTGTTGTGCCAACCCAACCAGTGCACACCGCCCATCGGAGCCATGCACTTCAACATCACCCCGGACACCCCGCGCGCCCAATCGTTTGAACGCCTGGCGTTCCGGCTGCAGTGGAACCGTTACCGGGGAAACAAAGAGATCCAAATGATCGTTGAGGCCTTCTGAGGTCCGATACACAAAAGGGATTTGTAAAAAACCGACATTTTTTCTTGAAAACCATGTGACTTATCTTTATTATGCTTTGTTACGACGCACACGGCGGTACCCTTGGGGCGCAGCCAGGGCGATAGCGGTTCCATACATAAAAAAGTAAGGGCGGTGTGCCATGGGAAAGGTTTTCAGACCGAGTAATCGGGAATCAAGTATCCTGTCCAAAATAGAATCATCCAAGGAACACGCTAGACGGCGTTCCATCAGCTCCGCAAGGGATCATGTCGATGAATTGGGCAATGCGATCGCCATGAAGCTGGTCGAAAATCATTTGGTGGAGACCACCAGCAAGAACACACTCGAAGAGCAGATTGTCAAATGTTTGGAAAATCTGTGCCGGGCCGATGATTTCGACGTCGACTATCTGGTGGCCCCCTATCGTCAGCTGGTGCCGAATCCCAATGTGGTCAGCCTTTATGTCACGGCTTACCTGCTGGAAAAATTGATCGACCACAAATCGGTGGTGGACATCTACGGTGCGGACGCCGACATTTACGGATGTATCCACCAGCAGGTGACGCGCATCCTGCCTTGAGCCATCACGGCATGCGCCCATCTTTCCATCCCCGTCTGATCAACGGCCCTTTTGAAGATCCCGGGTTGTTGGTCAACCTGGTATTCCGCAAGCAAGCACTGCTGTTCGACCTGGGTGACCTGGGCGCATTGTCCTCCGGGGACATCCTGAAAATCGATCCTGTCTTTGTCACCCACACCCACATGGATCACTTCATCGGGTTCGATCAGCTACTGCGGCTGCTCCTGGGGCGCGCCAAACGGTTGCGGCTTTTCGGTCCGGTGGGTTTCCTGTCCAATGTAGCCGGCAAGCTGGCCGGCTATACCTGGAACCTGGTCCACAACTACCCGGATGCGTTAGTTCTGGAAGCCACCGAAATCGACGGCAACCGCCAAATCACGCAAACCTTTGAAGCCCAATCCGGCTTCACCCCCTCGACCCGGCGAACCGATGCGTTTGTGGACGGCCTTGTCTGCTGCGATCCGGCCTTCACCGTGCGCGCCGCCTGCCTGGACCACCATATTCCCTGCCTCGCATTCAGCCTCGAGGAGCGCTTTCATGTCAATATCCTGAAAAATCGCCTTGCCGAAATGAATCTGCCCACAGGCCCCTGGCTCACCCGGTTCAAAAGACTGATACTCCGTCAAGCGGATCCCGACACCCCGGTTGCGGTGCCCAGCGATATCGATCCCACGGCTCAGCGAAACTTCACTCTGGGGGAATTGGCCCCGAAAATCTCCCGGATTACCCGGGGCCAGAAAATCGCCTATGTTGCCGATGCCCTCTACAGCCCGGAAAATGCGGACAAAATCGTCACCCTGGCCCAAAACGCCGACCACCTGTACATCGAAGCCGCTTTTCTGCATCGCGAAGCGGATATCGCCCGGACAAAACACCACCTTACCGCCCGCCAGGCCGGCCGCCTTGCCCGTCAAGCCGGCGTCGCCCAGATGACCATCTTCCACCACTCCCCCCGCTACACCGACCAGGCCCACCTGCTTCAGCAGGAGGCCCGACACGCCTTCAGCACGCCGTAACCGACACGCCCTTTGCCCAAAAGTTGGAATTGACTTAAGTCAAAGACTGCGAATACAGTTCAGTTATTATTCGTCTATCATCCAATCCAAAGAGAGGTCCCCATGCGTGTCCATGCGCTCTACCATGTCCCGTTCGAAAATGTCGGCAGCATGGCGGCCTACTTCGCGCAAAGCGGCCACCCCCTGGCCGTCACACGCCTCTACAACGCAGACCCCTTGCCGGACTTAACGGCTTTCGACCTGCTGGTGGTTATGGGCGGCCCCATGGGAGTAAACGACGATACGCGCCATGCGTGGCTCACCGCGGAGAAACGCTTCCTTCGGGTGGCCATGGCCCAAGGCAAAACCATTCTGGGCATCTGCCTGGGCGCCCAACTGCTGGCCAGCGTAGCCGGCGCCGACGTCACCCGCAACCCCCACCGCGAAATCGGCTGGTTTCCCGTAACCCGCTCGGCCGTTTTGGAAACCACCCGGCTGCGCGACCTTCTACCGACGCGCTTCGATGCCTTCCATTGGCATGGCGACACCTTCGACCTGCCCGCCGGCGCCATGCCGATCGGCAGCAGCGAAGCGTGCCTCAACCAGGGATTCATCATCGACGACCGCATCGTCGGTCTGCAGTTCCACCTGGAGACCACCCCCCAATCCGCGGCCGCCCTCATCGAACACTGCGGCCACGAACTCGACGGCTCACGCTTCGTGCAGGATACGGTCACCATGCTGTCGCAGCCCGACCGTTTCCACCGGCTCAACACGCTCATGGCGAAACTATTGGACGCCCTCACCAACCCGTGAGGGACGCTCATTTAAATTTGCAAGTTTCATAGTACCGGCAAGCATTGCGGTACCCAAAACAAAACACTGAATCATCCTATTATCGAGGACATTTCTCTTTTCGGCTGTGGGAGGTGCGGTATGACGGATCGCTTTTTAAACCGGTTGCGCTTTTTCCGTCCCAAGGGATTGCAACATGGCTGCGAAGAGGAAAAGAGCACCGACGGCTGGTCGGAAACACGGTGCGGCCAGCGGAAGTGGGAGGATCTGTACCGCCGCCGCTGGCAGTATGACAAAAAAGTGCGGTCCACCCACGGGGTCAACTGCACCGGCTCCTGCTCCTGGGACGTTTACGTGAAGGACGGCATCCTGGTCTGGGAGACTCAGGCCACCGACTATCCGGCCTGCGGCGAGGGGTTCCCCAACCACGAGCCGCGGGGCTGCCCCCGTGGGGCCACCTACTCATGGTACACCTACAGCCCGGTGCGGCTCAAGCACCCGCTGGTGCGCGCCAGCCTGATCGAGATGTGGCAGACCGCCCTGGACCGGGGCGACGACCCGGTCACCGCCTGGGCGGACATCGTGCAGGACGACGCCCGGCGCCGCCGTTTCCAGAAAGATCGCGGCAAAGGGGGCTTTGTGCGCGTTTCCTGGGACCAGGCGGCCACCATGATCGCCGCGGCCCTGATCCACACCATCAAAACCCACGGCCCGGACCGTATCTTCGGCTTCACACCCATTCCGGCCATGTCCATGGTATGCTACGCCGCCGGGGCGCGTTTTCTCTCCCTGATCGGCGGCGCCATGCTCAGCTTCTACGACTGGTACTGCGACCTGCCGCCGGCCTCGCCCCAGATCTGGGGCGAGCAGACCGACGTGCCCGAAAGCGCCGACTGGTATGAATCCTCCTATTTCATCGTCTGGGGCACCAACCTGCCCATGACCCGCACGCCGGATGCCCATTTCTACACCGAGGCCCGCTACCGGGGCGCCCGGGTGGCGGCCGTGGCACCCGACTATGCCGAGTACGTCAAGTTCGCCGACACCTGGCTGCCGGCCAAGGCAGGCACGGACGCGGCCCTGGCTATGGCCATGACCCATGTGATTCTAAAGGAATTTTACATCGACCGCCAGGTGCCCTACTTCATCGACTACGCCAGACAGTACACCGACCTGCCCTTCCTGGTGGTGCTCTCCCCACAGGCGGGCGGCCATGTGCCGGGCCGTTTCCTGCGGGCCGCGGACCTGGGGATGGAAACCAACAACGCCGCGTGGAAGACAGTGGTGTGCGACGCCCGGGACCGGACGTTGCAGGTGCCCAACGGCAGCATAGGGTTCCGCTGGAACGAAGAGGGCCGCTGGAACCTCAAGCTGGAGGAGAACGGCCGGCGCATCGATCCCCTGCTCAGTCTGGGCGAAACGGCCGATGGATGGGAAACCGTATCCTTCGCCCTGTTCGCCGCCGACGGCGCCGGCACCCGTCAGGGGCTGGTTCCGGCTTTGACCGTGAACACCCCCGCGGGCGAAGTACGGGTCACCACGGTCTTCGATCTGATGGCCGCCCACCTTGGGCTCCTGTCCAAAGGCGCCCCCGAAGCGCCCGCCGGCTGCCCCTCCGGTTACGATGACCCCCAACCCTACACCCCCGCCTGGCAGGAGGCCATCACCGGCGTGCCCAGGGCCGATGCCATCCGGGTGGCCCGGGAATTCGCCGCGAACGCCGAACAGACCCGGGGCAAATCCATGATCTTCCTGGGCGCCGGCACCAACCACTGGTTTCACAGCGACATGATCTACCGCGCCATCATCAACCTGACCACCCTGTGCGGCTGCCAGGGGGTCAACGGCGGCGGATGGGCCCACTATGTGGGCCAGGAGAAAGTGCGACCCCAGGCGGCCTGGTCACAGGTGGCCTTCGGACTGGACTGGCGGCGGCCGCCGCGCCAGCAGAACGGCACCTCCTTTTACTACTTCGCCAGCGACCAATGGCGTTACGACACGCTGCGACCGGATGAGCTGCGCTCGCCCCTGGCCGAGTCGCCGCCGGCAAGCCATATGGCCGATTACAACGTCATCGCCGCTCGGTTGGGGTGGCTGCCCTCCTACCCCCAGTTCAATCAAAACCCCCTCGACCTGGTCCGGGAAGCCGTGGAACAGGGCGCCGAATCGGACGAACAGATCATTGCCCACGCCGTGGAAAAGCTCAAAAAAGGCGAACTGCGCTTCGCCGTCGAAGACCCCGACAACCCGGCCAACTTTCCCCGGCTGCTGTTCCTGTGGCGGGCCAACCTGCTGGGGGCCAGCGCCAAGGGCCACGAATATTTTCTCAAGCATCTGCTGGGCACCGACCATGCCGTGTTCAACACCGACGGCGCGCTACGTCCCGAGGAGATCGAGTGGCGCGAGCCGGCTCCCGAGGGCAAGCTGGACCTGCTGGTGACCCTGGAGCTGCGCATGTCCACCAGTGCCATGTACGCCGACATCGCCCTGCCCGCGGCCGGCTGGTACGAGATGCACGACTTGAACACCACCGACATGCACCCGTTCATCCACCCCTTCAACCCGGCCATCGACCCGCCTTGGGAAACCCGCACCAACTGGGAGCAATTCAAAATCATTGCCGAGAAGTTCTCCGACCTGGCCGCCGAACACCTGGGGACCATGAAAGACCTGGTGGCCACGCCGCTGCTTCACGACAGCCCCGGTGAAATCGCCCAACCCGACGTCAAGGAGTGGCGCAAGGGCCAGTGCGAGCCCGTTCCCGGCCGCACCATGCCCGCCATGACGGTGGTCACCCGCGACTTTCCCAACACCTATAAGATGATGACCGCTCTGGGGCCGCTGGCCGCCAAAGCAGGGGTCGGCGCCAAAGGCATCCTGTGGCCGGCCGAAGAAGAGACCGAAGCGTTGAAGGAACTTTTGGGCACCGTATCCGCACCGGGCGTTTCCCAGGGCATGCCCGCCCTGGATACCGGCAAACAGGTGGCCGAGACGATTCTGATGCTGGCGCCGGAGACCAATGGCGCCACAGCAGTCAAGTCCTGGTCGGTGCTGGAGAAACGCACCGGGCTTTCCCTGCGTCACCTGAGCCTGGCGCGCCAGGGCGAGCGCTTCCGCTTCGACGACCTGACCGCCCAGCCGCGCAAAATCATCACTTCCCCCGTCTGGAGCGGCATCGAGTCCGAGCAGCGGCGCTACTCGCCCTTCGTGATCAACATCGAAGAGAAAGTGCCCTTCCGCACCCTGACCGGCCGGGCCCAGTTCTACCAGGATCACCCCTGGATGCGCGACTTCGGCGAACAGCTGCCCCTTTACCGGCCCCCGCTGGACCTCCAGGCCCTGGCATCCACCCGGATGGCCCGGGAACCGGGCAAGGAGCTGGTGCTCAACTACCTGACCCCGCACTCCAAGTGGTCGATCCACAGCACCTACTCCGACACCCTGCCCATGCTGACCCTGTTCCGCGGCGGCGAGGCCATCTGGATCAACGACACGGACGCCCGCGCCATCGACATCCAGGACAACGACTGGCTGGAGTGCTTCAACCTCAACGGCGTTGTAATGGCCAAGGCCGTGGTCAGCCCGCGCATCCCGCCGGGCAAGGCCTTCATGTACCA
>JAGTVD010000379.1 GCA_018224505.1 Desulfatitalea sp.
GGGGGCATCGACCTGTTGGACGACACGCCGGTGTTGGACATCAAGCCCTATCTGCCTTATGCCGACAGCATCCCCGTCGCCAGCGGCGGATATGCCGATGCCGCGCCGCCACCCGGACCGTCCGTGATTTTTTCACCCGCCGCCCAATTGGCCTGCCAACAACTCTCCGACAGGCGGCATTGCGAGCTCGAAAAGCTGGTCACCTCGTTGTTGCGGCAGGACCCGAGGCCGGCCTACCGCGGTGACCGGCAACCCACCTGTTACGGCATGCGATTATGGGACCTCAACATCCGCTTCCGTGTCACCGACGACCAGATTGTCGTCGAAACCGTGGAACCGATCGATGGGAACGGGTAATCGGATTTGACATTCATGCAACGCCCGGCACTACTTGCACAGGCCGCACCTAATCCCGGCCCTCGATGGCCGCTTCCGGCGGTCTGTAGGTGATGCGGTATATGACACCGTTCTGATCGTCCGAGACCAGCAGACTGCCGTCGCCCATGATCTCCACATCCACCGGGCGCCCCCAGGCGACATCGCCTATCAGCCATCCCTGTGCAAAGGCGTCGTAACCGACCACCCGTTCATCGCGCAAGGTGACCCGCATGATCCGGTGGCCCCGCTTTTCCGGATGGTTCGAGGAACCGTGCTCGGCGATAAAAATTTGCTCGTAATAGGGCTGTGGAAACATACGGCCCTTGTAAAAGCGAATGCCCGAAGCGTTCACACGGGGTTCCAAGCGCAATGCCGGCGGAGTAAACGCCGTGCAGGATTGGTCGTGGCCGAACCGCGCATCGACGATGGACCCGCCATGGCAATGGGGAAAACCGAAATGCAGGCCCTTGACATCCGCCCGGTTGAGCTCGTCCGGGACCGATTGCATCGACACGCTCCGCGGTCCGATATCGGTGAACCAGAGCGCACCGGAGCGCGGATGCCAATCCAGGCCCAGACTGTGTCGCACGCCGCGGGCGATGACTTCAAATCCGCTGCCGTCAGGGTTCATCCGCCCAATGGCGGCAAAGAGCGCATCATCGCTCATGCAGACATCGCAAGACGCCCCCAAGGTCACGTAAAGACGGCCGTCCGGTCCGAAACGGATCACCCGCCACCCCTGATACAGGGACTTGGGGAATCGGTCGGATACCACTTCAGGCGCCAAAGGCAGCTCCAGATGAGCCTCGATGCGGCCAAACCGCAAAATGCGGTCCACCTCGGCCACATAGAGGTCGCCATCCCGAAACGCCACCCCATTGGGCATGTTTAGGCCTTCGGCAATGACATACACCGCGTCCGCCCGCCCGTTGCGATCACGATCCACGACAGCGTAGACCCGGCCGCTCTGTCGCGTGCCCACAAAAAGCACGCCGGAAGGGCTCATCGCCATGGATCGCGCGCCATGCACTTCCTCGGCATAAACATCAATGGCGAACCCCGGCGGCAACTCGATGGCGCTAAGCATCATCCTGGTTTTGATACCGGCCATGGCCTGCGGTCCCCCGCCCCCGAAAACAAGCGCAGCGATGAAAGCCACAACTACCATCGACCACCGGTATGGATACATACGCAATCACGCCTCCCGCGCCAAACGATTAGGTTGACGAAACATCTATGGCAGCATAGTAGGAGTTGTTCAGGATGTCAAAGCCGGACCATTCACCCGACAGATTGGATCAGGACAGGGGGGTGGATCGCATTCTGAATTCCAAATGCGATCGCCCTGATTCACCCGACCACCCAATCAACCGAACAACCGACGAACCAATCAACCACTCAACCGAACAACCGAACAACCACTCAACCACTCAACCGGACCTCGATTATGAATTTCCAAGATGAACAGATCATCCGCACGTGGGCCGGGCAGCGGCCCCAACCGGCCACCCTTTTGCTGGCCCGGGAAGAGGGAGCGGTTGGACGCCTGCTCGCGCAGTTTTGTGATCGATTAAAGGCCCTCATGCCGGCGCTGCGGGTAAAGACCGCTGCGGACGAAACCTTCCGGGCGCCCGCTCTGATCATCGGCCCCCATCGGAACATCGCCTACCAGGCCATCCCCGAGGGACCGGAATTGCCTCCCTTTTTGGCGGCCTTGGCGGGTGTGGCCGAAGGCGGCGCCGAGCTGCCGCCGGAGTTTGCCGATTGGTCGGCACGTATGGAACTGCCGGCCGAACTCACCCTCTATATCACCATGCAGTGCCCCCACTGCCCAAAAGCCGTCGGCCAATTGCTCGCCCTGGCGGCAGCAACGCCGAAGATCCGCATGGCTGTTGTGGACGGCCGGTTGTTCGATGCACAGGCCGCTGGCCATGGCATCCGTTCCGTACCCACCTTGTTGCTCGAAGACCAGCTGCGTTGGAGCGGCACCATCGACGTGGTGGAGGTGATTCGCCAATGCCTTCAACGTGATCCCTCCCGCTTGTCGGCCGCCAGCCTGCGCCAGATCCTTGAGGCCGGCGACGCGCCCCGGGCCGCCGCCATGATGATCGCCCGCGGTGCAATCTTTCCGGCTCTGCTGCCGCTGTTGACCCATGAACGCTGGTCGGTGCGCCTGGGCGCCATGGTTGCCGTGGAGTATCTGGCCGATGAGGCGCCGGCGCTGGTCACCCAACTGGTTGATCCGCTTTGGGAAAAGTTCGGTTCGCTGCCCGAATCGGTTCAGGGCGACGTCGTTCAGGTTCTGGGACAGGTGCAAGGGGATGCCGCCACGCGCTGCCTGCACACCATCGCCGCAGGACACTATGCCGCCGACGTCAAGGAAGCCGCGGTCGAGGAGTTGGAGAACCGTTAGCGGGAAATTTCGAGCCACCGGGCCCGATAGCCCTCCAGCACCACTGTATGCGCTGTTTTCAACTGCTCCCCATGCAGCAAATCGCTCACCGTGCTCCCCGCCCCCAGGGTTGGCAGCCAGCCGGCGTCCAGCGCCTGGTCGTACTCGGAAAAGTTGCACACAACCACCACCTTCTGGCTGTCTTGGGTACGGGTGTACCCGAACACATGGGGATTACCGGTGTCGATGACTTCCAGGCCGCCGTTGCGAAAGGCCGGTATGGATTTACGCAACTTGAAGAGTTTGACCATTTCGTGAAAAAAACGCCACTCCAGGGTATCGCTGTCCTCCAGGTCCTTTCGGGCCTCCCAGCGGCGTTTGCAGCGATGGACCCAGCGACTGTCACCGGCTTTGGCGGGATCGGTCAGAAAAGTGTAGTCGTTGAGCATGCCCCACTCGTCACCAAGATAGAGCAGTGGAATACCCCCTGCACTGGCGATGATGCTTCTGAGCAGGTTGATGCGGCGCACGGCCAGTTCGATCCACTCCGGGTCCCCTTTTTCAAGGGCATCCTCCAGTCCGGCCAGGGACGACAAAGTACCGGAAACGCGCAGATCCCCGTTGTCGGGGTTGAATTGAAACGGCACACCCCGGGCAAAGGCGCCCGGAAAACGGCCGGTATAGAACGTATTCAGGAAATGTCGGTGCCCCCCCGGATCGATGCCGACGGCACGGGCATCCTCATCGGCGAAGGTCCATCCGATGTCGTCGTGACACCGCAGGTAGTTGACCCAGGTACAGCCTTCGGGAATCCGGCTGCGGTGCCGCATGGCATATGCCAGCAATTTGACTTCCCGTGTCGCCAGGGCCTCCCACAACAGCGCCATCAGCAGCGGATTGTAGGAGAGCTGGCACTGGTGGGGATGGATGTATTCCACCACCTCGTCCGGGTGGACGATGGCTTCGGACTTGAAGATCACACTGGGTGCAACGATTTGGACCAGGGCGTTGAAGGCGCTGATGAGGGTGTGGGCTTCGGGCTGGTTTTCACAGTCGGTTCCCATGCGTTTCCAGATGAAGGCCACGGCGTCCAGCCGGAACACCTCGACGCCCTTGTTGGCCAAAAAAAGCATCTCCTCGGCCATGGCGCGGAACACTTCCGGGTTGGCGTAGTTCAAGTCCCACTGGAAGCTGTTGAAGGTGGTCCAAACCCAGCGCCCCATCTCCTCGCACCAGGTAAAGCTGCCCCGGCGCACTGTGGGGAAGATGTCCCGCAAATGGCGCTGAAATTGATCGGGCAGCGTCCGGTCCGGAAAGGTCCAGTAATAGTTCATGTATTCGGAATCGCCGGCTTTGGCCTTGCGGGCCCAGTAATGTTCGTCGGCCGTGTGGTTGAAGACAAAGTCCAACACCAGACTGATGCCTTCCCGACGCAGGGCTGCCGAAAGCGCCGCCAGTTCTTCCATCGTACCCACATCCGGGTTGATGGCGCGGTAGTCGCTCACCGCGTAACCGCCATCGTTATCCGCTTTGGGCACGGCAAACAAGGGCATCAGGTGCAGGTAGTTGATCCCCAGCGTCTTGAAATAGGCGATGTGGTCGCTGAGCCTGGCCAGCTTTTCGCTGAACAGATCGACATACAAAACGGCACCACACACCTGCTCGGATAAGAACCAGTGGGGTGTCGCAGCCCTTTCGGTGTCCAGGTCTCTCAACTCGGCGGACCGATCCAGCCATGCCCGCATGGCCAGAAGCACCAACTGCTCCAGGGTATAAAAAAAATCATACTGCCAACCGTATAGGGCATGCAGATCCCGGAACAGGCGTGGCCAAGCCCTCTCCAGCCGCTGCTTGAAACCGTTCCACTGCTCCGGCTGCCGCGCCAGCGCAACTTCAAATTTAGCTTCCATCGCAGGCAGAATGCGATCCAACGACTTACGCGCCTGCATCGCCCGCCAATCTCTTTCGCTCATAATCCAACCCGTCAGACCTTTAAAAGAAACACAAAAATCTTCACTTAAAACTTAACACGCAACGCTTAGTTTTACTTCCCTTCCCAATGAATATGGTACAAATCATGCCGCCGGTCACGCAGGTTCTTGACCGTGCCGCTGTTGCGGGCGGCGATGAGGGTATTGGGGCGCAGGTCGGCGATGGCGACGGTCTCCACATTCGGCGTCGTATCAGCGGCCACACCGTCCCGGGCAAAGGGAAAATCACACGGCGTGAGGATGCAGCTTTGGGCATATTGAATGTCCATGTTGGCCACATTAGGCAAATTACCCACATTGCCCGACATCACCACATAGATCTGATTTTCCACGGCCCGGGCCTGGCAGCAGTAGCGCACGCGCAGGTAGCTTTGCCGTTCATCGGTACAGAACGGCACGAACAGAATCTGGATCCCCTGATCCACCAGGTGGCGCACCAACTCGGGAAACTCGGCATCGTAGCAGATCAACACCCCGATGGGACCGCAGTCGGTGACGATGGCATTGAGACGATCTCCCCCCTCGATATTCCACCAATAATCTTCGTTGGGGGTCGGATGTATTTTGGTCTGCTCGTGGATCGTCCCATCCCGGAGAAAGACATAGGAGATGTTCTCCACCCGCCCCGCCTCCACCCGCGTTGGATGAGAACCGGCAATAATATTGATATTATAGCGCAAGGCCATATCGCGCAGGGCTTCCTTGAATCGGGGCGTGTATTTGGTCAGGGCCTCGATGGACTCCGCCGGTGAGAGCTCCTGATCCTCGATGGAGAGCAACTGCAGGGTGAACAGCTCGGGGAAAACCACAAAGTCCCCTTTATACTCGGCCACCACATCCACAAAATAGGCCACCAGCTGCACGAACTCATCGAAGGAGCGCACCCGCCGCTGCTTGTACTGCACCGTCCCGATCCTGACGGTGTCGGGCAACCGCCCCCCATAACTCTTCTTGCGAACCGACGGGTCTCCGTCGCCCGCCTTGGGGTTGCGCCAGACCATGTGAACCCCGTACCCCATGGAAAGGTGGTCTTCGGGCAAATACCCCTTGATCACCCCCAGCACCTCGAAGCCGTTATGCAATTGAAAGGAGAGAACCGGGTCGCGTGCTTTTTTCTGTTTGACCTGCTCGATGTAGTTTTCGACGCTGCCGAATTTTTTGATACGCTTGGCAAGTGTTGGCAACCGACCCGCGAACACGATCCCCTTGAGCCCACGCTCCTGGCAAAGCCGCTTACGTGCATTGTAGAGTCGTTGGCCCAACCGGTATCCCCGGTAATCGGAGTCCACGCACACCTCCATGCCATAGAGCCAATCCCCTTCGGGATCGTGGTTGGCGGCGTAACCGTTGCCGGTGATGGCCGCCCAGGTGTGGCGCTTGAGGGCCCGACGGCCGTCAACTATAAAGGTGACGCAATAGCCCACCACCTTGGTGTCCACCATGATCACGAACTGACCCTCGGGAAAATTGTTGATCTGCCCGGTAACGGCCCCTTGGGAATAGCCCTTCATCACGGTACCGGCATAGACCCGTTCGGTCAGATCGCATATGGCCGGCACATCGCTTAGACGGGCATTGCGAAGTTGCAGGCGGCTTTTAGGATTGGCAAGACGGCTGGTGTTGCTCATAATCTTCTTCTCCACTCCGTTGGGTGCGGTTACAACTCCTCACCCCGTTCAAAAATCTAAAACTAAGACCCTTCACGCAATGCGGCCAAAGGATGTTTTCCGCGTTTATTCGTCGTCCAAGGGACCCTCTGCAGCGCTTTCCAAAAGGGCGCGCGGCATGTTTTTGCCCGCCTTGGCGCCCAATGCCTTGAGGGCCTCGGTGCGCCGGACGAGGTTGCCCTGGCCGCTGACCAGGCGATCGTGAGCCGCCCGATAGGCGTTGCGGGCCCGGTCGAGCATCTGGCCAACCTCCTGAAGGGCTTCGGCAAACCCCACGAACTTGTCATACAATGCACCGGCCTTTTGCGCAATCTCCAGGGCGTGACGGTTTTGGAATTCCTGGCGCCAGGTGTTCTGGATGATCCGCAGGGTCACCAGCAGGGTGGAGGGCGTGACCACCACGACGTTGTTTTCCAACGCCTCGGTAAAAAGCGTCCCATCCTTTTCGACGGCGGACAGGAAAGCCGCCTCGATAGGCACGAACATCAGGGTGAAATCAAGGCTGTGAAGGCCTTCCAGATCCTCATAGCTTTTACCGGCCAGGGAACGGATGTGGCCGCGCATGGATTCAATGTGCGCGGTCAGGTGGTCGTCCCTTTCCCGTGAGGCCTCCGCACTGTGATATGCTTCATAAGCGTTCAGAGAGACCTTGGCATCGATGACCACATCCTTGCCCTCGGGAAGCCGCACGATGGCATCGGGTTGATAGCGTCGGCCGGCACGGTCGCGCAAGGCCACCTGCACTTCATATTCCCGCCCCTTTTGCAACCCGGATGTTTCCAGAACCCGCGCCAGGACCATCTCACCCCATTGGCCACGGGTTTTGCTGTCCCCTTTAAGCGCCCGGGTCAGGTTGAGGGCTTCCTGGCTCATCTGCTGGTTGAGCCGTTTGAGGTGGTTGATTTCGGTGTGCAAGGCGATACGATCCCGGGTCTCGGTATCATAGACGTTCTCGACCCGGCGCTTGAAATCGCCGATCTGGGTACGCAACGGATCGATCAGTTGGGAAATGGCGGCCCGCTGCCAGTCCACCATTTGACCGCCCTTTTCATCAAAAATACGCTGCGCCAGAACCTGAAAATCCTGGTTCAATTGCTCGCGCGCCTCTTTGAGCAGGATGATTTTCTCATCCGCTTGTTTGCGCTCCTGGTTCAGGGTGGTCTCCAATTCGGCCATCCGTATCCGCAACGTCGTGTGATGCTGCTGGGATTCAACGGCCTCCAGACGCCACTGAGCCGCCTGGCGCTCCAAGACTTCGACACTCGCCTGAAGGGCCTCCCGCCGGGTGCGCAGAACCGCCTGTTCCGCCCTGGCATCGGCCAACTGCCGATCGAAGGCCCGTCGCCACCGACCATGGACGATCATACCGATCAATACGCCACCAATAATCGACCCTGCCCCGGCGGCCAGCAAATAAAAAAATTCAGGAGTTTCCAACATGGGTGCTGTCCTTTAGGGTTACCGTCGAATGGGGTTTTTCGAAAAGGTCTGATTGAGCATGCTTTTTACCTTAATAGCATCCTATATCTATTGACAAAAAAACAGCCTCTATATTAAGGTAGCCTCTTAATTTGACCAGAGGTCCGGAATTGCGACTATTATTTTAACCTTATGAAATCTATAACAATAGCCACAACAAACACAAATACAGCACACTATTTTGAAAGGAGGATTGATAGCCAACAGCTCGAAGCGGTGAACCCTTGCAATCGCCATTCGACGGAAGGGGCAACATTCAATGATCGTAATGCCTCGATGACATGGCACCCCCCGACCGGGATCCGAACCCGCGTGGGGCACCTGCGATACCCGCCGAACGACCGTTTGTCAACACAAAATTGGGTGCCCGCGCTGGAGGGTAGTACCAAAACCCTCTAATTTTAAAAAGTTACCCACAAGTCAGACTGTAACCTTTAACCGGTATCTCATTTAAGGAGGTAACATTGGCTTTCGAATTCTACAAAGAAAGTTATACCGGCAACGTTCACGAAGTCACCCTGGGCAAGGGTGACAAAACCGTGACCGTCGGCGGCGAAACCAGCTACCCATTCTATCTGTTCGAAGGGGACATGCCCCACAAGCCCCGCATTGCCATGGAAGTGTGGGACATTCAGCCGGAGGATTGGCCGGAAGCGGCTTTGGCACCCTTCAAGGATGTGGCGGGCGACCCGGCCGCCTGGGCCAAAAAATGCGTTGAAAAGTACGGCGCCGAGATGATCGTGCTGCAGCTCAAAAGCACCGATCCCAACGGCCAAAATGCATCGCCCCAGGAGGCCTCCGCGACGGTGAAAAAGGTGTTGGCCGCCATCAAAGTACCATTGCTGGTGTGGGGCTGCGCCAATCCGGGCAAAGACGAGAAGACCCTCAAACAGCTCGCCGAGGACTGCCAGGGAGCCAATCTGATCATCGGGCCGGTGGAAGATAAGAACCACAAAGGCATCGGTGCCGCGGCCATGGCCTACGGCCACACCGTGATCTCCTCCTCGCCCATCGATGTCAACCTGGCCAAACAGGTCAACATCCTGTTGGAGAACCTGGGCGTACCCTTGTCAAAGGTCATCATCGACCCCACCACCGGCGGCCTGGGATACGGTCTCGAATACACCTACTCGGTCATGGAACGGCTGCGCATGGCGGCCCTGGCCCAGGGCGACGACAAACTGCAATTACCCATCATTAACAACCTGGCCAACGAAGTGTGGAAGTGCAAGGAAGCCAAACAATCGGCGGACGAAGCCCCCACGCTGGGCGATCCGGAAAAACGGGGCATCCTCATGGAAGCCGTGGCCGCGGTCACCTACCTGCTGGCCGGCAGCGACCTGCTGATCATGCGCCACCCGGAAGCCATCCGCCTGGTCAAGAGCTACATCGACCTGCTGGCCGATGGCGGCAGTGCCAAACAGGTGAAAGCCATCGAGAAGGCGCTGGGCGCCAAACCGGTGGATCTCGCCGCCCTGGCCCCCGCCCCCGATCTGACCATCGAAGCGGAAAAAGCAGCCAAACCGGCCCCTGCCAAGAAAGAGGCCCCCAAGGCCGAAGCACCCAAAGCCGCCCCGGCCGCCGCCAAACCGGCTGCTGCCAAGGCCGAGGCACCGAAACCGGCTGAAGCGCCGAAACCGGCCGCCGCCCCGGCGGCAGACCCCGCCCAGGCCAAAGCCGATGCGGAGGCCAAAGCCAAAGCCGATGCCGAAGCCAAAGCCAAAGCCGAGACGGATGCCAAAGCCAAGGCAGAAGCCGATGCCAAGGCCAAAGCAGACGCCGAAGCCAAGGCCAAAGCAGACGCCGAAGCCAAAGCCAAGGCCGATGCCGAAGCCAAAACCAAAGCCGAAGCCCAGAAGCGTGAGGCCGAAGAAGAGGCCCTGCGCCAGAAGCGGTCTGCAGAGCGTGAGAAAATGGCCGCCCAACGCAAAACCGAAGAAACTGAAGCAGATATCGCCAAAACCGCAGCGGCAGTCCAGATGGATGCCCTGGAAAAAATGGTGCACCAATTGGATCGTATCCATCGGCGCGTGGCATAAAACAATCCCAATCAAAGTGAATCGCACATATACAATCTGAGGAGGAACCTCTGATGGCAGAAGTAACCAAAGTAAAAGCATCGACGGAAGACAAGGCCCCGAAATTAGCCGATCCCGTCGCCGCCTCCATTGACCCCGCAACCCAACAAATGATCGCCCGCGCCCAGCAGCTTGGGATCGACACCGTTTTCGACCGCGCCGTGCAGATGAAACCCTGCAACATCGGCCTCCAGGGCATCTGCTGTAAAAATTGCGCCATGGGCCCCTGTCGCCTGCCGCTGCCCAAAGGTGGCATCGAAGGTGAGGACACCCGCAAAGGGTTGTGTGGTGCAACAGCCAACACCATTGCCGCGCGCAACTTTGCCCGCATGGTGGCCGCCGGTGCCGCTGCGCACTCCGACCACGGCCGCTGCGTCGCCGAGGTTTTCATGTCCGCCGCCCGAAAGGAAAGCGATGCTTATAAAATCAAAGATACCGTCAAACTGATCGCCGTCGCAAAAGCCTTGGATGTGGACACCACTGTCCAGGTAGATGGCGCCGTTCAGGACCGCGATATCGACGAGGTCGCCCTGGAAGTGGCCAAGATCGCCCTGAATGAATGGGGCAAGGCCGAAGGCGAGTTGGTTTACCTCAAGCGCGCACCCCAGCCCCTGTATGACAAGTGGACCAAGGCTGGCGTCAAACCGCGGAATATCGACCGCGAAATCGTCGAGATTATGCACCGCACCCACATGGGTGTGGACCAGGATTACAAAAATATCGTCAAGCAGTGCACCCGGGCCTCCCTGGCTGACGGCTGGGGCGGATCCATGCTAGCCACCGATTTGCAGGACATCCTGTTCGGCACACCTTATCCCCTGCAGGCCGAAGCCAACTTGGGCGTCA
>JAGTVD010000380.1 GCA_018224505.1 Desulfatitalea sp.
CGGATCTCGTGACTCATGTTGGCCAGAAACTGGCTTTTGGCGATGTTGGCCATTTCGGCCTTCTGGGCCAATTCGTTGGCCCGCGCGGTGGCGGTGGCCAGATGGCGGTTGGTCTCCTGGCGTTGCATTTCGGCGGCTTTGCGCTCCGTGATATCGCGCTGGGTGCCGATGATCCTGAGGGGCTGGTTGTCCGCATCATAGCCCACGCACACCCCGCGCGCCCATACCCACCGCCATTGCCCGCACTTGGCGCGCAACTGGTACTCGAACTCGTAATATTTGTGACGTCCCGCCAGATAGGCCGCCATTGCCGTCTCAATCACGGACAGGCTGTCGGGGTGCACATGGTCACGCCACCAGTGATAATCGAATACCCGCTCGCCGGGAACATACCCCAGCATGCGCACCCAGTGATCGTTGAACCAGAGCTGATTTTGCACCACGTCCCAATCCCACAAGCCTTCGTCGGTGCCCTCGAGCATCAGGTTCAACCGCTCCTCGCGCTCCCGCAGGGCCTTATGAACCCGCTGTTTTTCTATGGTATGGGCAATGATCTCGCCGACGAAACGCAGCAAACGCGGTGTATCGTCCGGCCAGTCGCAGTTTAGCTGCACGGCGTCAAAGCCGAGAAAACCGACGATGCCGTCCGATGAATGGGTGGGAACGATCAGCAGCGAACGGATGGCCTGGGCCTCGAACAGATCCCGCTCCTGCCGTGCTTCGGGGGGCATGGCCGCCACATGGGGAATGGACACTGTTTCACCGGCCAGCAACCGCGGGGCGAGCCAAGGCATTGTGTCCGCCACGGGCAGGTTGCGCAGGCGGTCTATTTGAGGCGCAACCCCTTCGGCACACCATTCGTGGGTGTTGTCCATACAACAGCCGTCATCGCTGAAACGAAAGATGTAGGCGCGATCCACACCGGCGAAGGTACCGATGGTGGCCAGGGTCCGAGCGACGGCGGCATCGGTTCCCTCCGGATCGATCCGGGCGAAATCCGATGAGATGCGACCGATGAGTCCTTCAAACGCCGCCCCCCGTTTGAGTGCCCGCTCCGCCTGATTGCGCTCGGTGATGTCGATGGCATGTTCGATGATGCGCACCGTCCGGCCGGCGGCGTCTAATATGGGATGGGCATATACGGCGATGTCCCGCAGCGCCCCTTCGCTGTCGTAATGGACATGCTGGACCACGGCCGGTCGACCGGTCTCCCTGACCTGGAGCAGTGGACAAGGGTGGGAGGCGCCGGTGCATGGGGTCTCCTGGCGGTGGGAAACCCGGTGGCATGCCTGACCCACGACCGCAGCGCCACCATAGGCTGCATTGGCCATCTCGATGATGTGGGTATCGGCATTGATCACGGCGAACGGATGGCTCAGCGCATCGATGGCGGTGCGCAGAAAAGCGTCACTGTCCTGCAGGTGCTGCTGCTGGCGACGGGCAACGGTGTTCAGTCGCCGAGCATGCAACGCGGTGACGCCCAGCAAACCGGCCAGCAACGCGATGCCGATCAGCCACAGGTGGTATTGACGCCACACGTCAGCCGGGGTGAAAGCGCCGTACCCCTCATAAGGGCCGGTGCGCAGTTCCCGCAGGCAATCGTGAACGCTCTGGTAGCTGTGGGGGGTGGTCCAGCCGGCACAACGCGCGGCCAGGGCCGCGGCGGTGTCCGAGGGCATGGTGATCAAAGCGGCGGCCACCAACCTGGCCACATGATCCGGGGTGTGGGCCAGCTTTGCAAAAGGCCACTCGGGGTACAGGGGGGTGGAGCGCTGCAAGTGAAATTCGGCCGTGGGCGCCTGGGCATTAAGGATGCGAAAACGGTCCAGTGCGATGGTTCCCTCTTGGGCCATGCGTTCCAAGGTGTCGGTGCGCACCGTACCGGCATCCGCCACACCGTCGCGCACGGCCAGCACCACCGCATCGTGCGTGCCGCCGAATTTCAATTCGGCGAAGCTGCCGGGCACTTTCAGGCCCTGGCGCTGCATTTCCAACCACCCCACATACCAACCGCCGAAAGAGCCGGGGTCCACGGCCATGAATCGGGCCCCCTTCAAGTCGGCCAGGGTGACAATGGTGGGATGGTCATCCCGGCAGAAAATCACACCGCCAAAATGGGCAACGCCTTCACCATCGTGCTGATTACGCAAAGTGGCGATGGGGCTGAGACGATAACGTATATCGAGCTCGGCGAAATAGGCGGAGTTGGCAATCAGAAAATCAACGGCGCCATCCCTCACCGCCGGCGCCACGGCGTCGAAGTCGAGGGGCACAATTTCAAAGCGGTATTGTCCGATCCGCGCATTGAGAAATTCCGCAGTAGGCGTCCACTGCTCAAGGGCCCGCGTCTCTCCGCGATGGGCCAGCACGCCGATACGCACCGCACCTTCCACCGCGGCCTGGACCGGCAGAGCACTGAACATCAGGACCAGCGCCACCCCCATCAGAACAGCCCATCGGCGCCACCAACGGTCTGCCCGCGAAGGCAACACCGCTACAGCCGTTAGCCGACCACAGCACCACTGTCGCCTTGCGATCCGGGAATGGTCCATCCAATCACCTCCTGCCACCGAAAAAGTATTGCACCAGCACCTCAATGCATTATCGGCACTTTCCACCAACTCTGTAGAAGGCAGGTGGGTGGAACATCGTCAGAATTGGACAATAGAGCGGGGGAAGGTCGTCACACCCGGTACATATCCGGGTCGATCGCCTTGCGATGAAGCATCTTCTGCAGTGCCTGGCGGCTCAGACCGGAGAGCCGGGCGGCTTGGGAGACGTTGCCTTGGGTTTTTTTCAGCAACTGATCGATGTAATGTTCGGTGAACGAATCGAGCACCCGTTCCTTCTCGTCCAAATAGGGGGTGATCGCCTCCGGATCGGATGGCGGGCGGGATCCCTCCGATGCCTGGTCAGGGGTGTTCAAAAGGGCTTGCAGGCCCTTTTCGTCAATTGC
>JAGTVD010000381.1 GCA_018224505.1 Desulfatitalea sp.
TCGGGTGAAATGTATGGCAGACTGCCTTCAAACACCTGGGGGCCGGCAACTGCTGCCTGTTCCCGGGTGAGGTAGCTGGAAATACCGAAATCGATGATCTTCACCACCCCGGTAACGGGGTTGTATACAATGTTGGAGGGGTTGATGTCCTTATGGATGATATTGGCCGCATGGATCTCCGTTAGCCCATGGGCCGCCTGGATGGCGATCTTCAGCAATTCCTCCAATGAAAATTGACTGTTACGCGCAAGGTTGTTGAGTGAATCGCCGCCAAAATCCTCGAAAACAATGACCGGCAGATGCGCGTGACGCTCCAGGGCCAGCGCCCGGATGACACTCGGCACCGCCAGTCGCCGCGTGATCTCGAACTCGTGCTGTAAACAGGCCGCCGCCTGGCGCGCGGCGGTTTCATTCCGCAGCGCCTTGAGCATGACCGGCATCCCATCGGCACACCGCCGGGCCCGATATATGCGGGTAGGATCACCATCGAAAAGCACCGCCTCGATGTCGTACGCGTCAAACGCGATGCAGGCGTCCTGTGTTTGGGTGGTCGTTTCCATGGGGCTGCCCTCACCTACAGCGATAAATAGATTGTCATCAATCTCCATATCGGCAGTCGGCAGCGAACCTTGAGCAATCAGCAGCGATGGATCGGAAAAAAAGGCAGGCAGGACCTCGATTAGCCGGATGCGTGGTGAACATGCTCACGGCGCTCCGGTGAAATCGAAACTGAGCCGGGCCTGATACTTCTCTATCCTTTTAAAAATCTCCTTGAGCATGGTGCGTTCCACCGGGGGCAGTTGCTTGGGATTGATGTAGTTATCCGGCGGCTCATTGTCGGTCACCATGGCGGTCACTTGCCGCGAAAAACGCATCTGCATCAAAAAACCATAGGCCAATTCAAGTTCGTTGACGGTTTCTTCGGTAAACACCCCGATCTGCTGCAGCTGCCCGAGCCGTTCCATGGTGTTGGTGGCTTCCACCCGATGCTTCAAGGCATAGATCCGGGCGATGTCCACGATGGGCATGACCGCGGACTTCAGGTCGAGGGCATTGCGGTTTTCCCCTTTCGATTCCACGACAAAGTTGCGAAAAAATCCCAGCGGTGGCTTGAAGTGCAAGGCGTTTTCCGCAAGATGCCGGAAGAAACCGGACCAACCGGTCAATGCATCGGACAAATATTGGCGCAGCTCCCCGATGAGGTGCATCTGCCCGAAACCGCCCCGCAGATCGAAGAATATGCTCGCATCCAGCAAATCCTTCGGATCGGCGGTATGAATCCATGTCTTGAAATAATGCTTCCAAACCGACAGCGGTTGGCACCAGCGGGGATTCTGCGCCATCACGCCGCCTTTGCAATAATCATAACCGGCCCGGTCCAGCAATCCGCATACCCGCTTGCCGAATTTGAGAAAATAGGCCGTCGCCCTTTCAAGGTCGGCTTTGTCGGCAATATCTTCAAAGATGATGGCATTGTCCTGATCGGTCTTGAGGGTCTGCTCCCGGCGCCCCTCACTGCCGAGCACCATGAAAGCAAAAGGCACCGGCGGGGGATCCATCTCCTTTAACACGAAATCGGCGATCCGATGGAGGATGGCATCCGAGACAGTAGTGATCATGCGGGTGATGTTTTTGGCCTTGGCACCGCTGTGCATCAAATCCTGGATCAGGCGGGCCAGTTGGGCCGATTTGTCCAGAATATCGTCCGGATGGCGAGCGGACATGATTTCACGGACCAGGAACAACGGCGAGCGGGTCTGGGCATTGATCAAATCCCGGTTGGTGATCACCCCCACCACCTGGCCGCCGGCATCGGTCACTGCCAGGTGCTTGACGTTGGCCTGGGTCATGGCCATCAAGGCTTCAAAGACCAACTGCTGCGCCGAGATGGTTTGCAGGGGCGACGACATGATGTCGGTGACGGGTCGGCCGACGTCGTGTCCTTGGGCGACAACCTTGTTCCGCAAATCGTGGTCGGTGATCAGGCCCACATGCTGACCCGAGGTGTTGCGCACCAGGATGGAACTGCACCGATTGCGGCTCATCCGGGCCGCCGCCTGTTGAATCGTTGCGGCATCTTCGCAGACCACCGGCTGCTTGACGATAAATTGCCGAACCGGTTGATCGAATAGCTGCGCCCCGTCTTCACCGGGATGCAGACTGCGGGCGATAATGGAAGCGTAGGTCCGATCCAGCATGCGTTTGCCGAAGATATCGGTAAAATACTCCGTCAAAACTTCATTTTGCTGACAAAGTTCCAGGAATACGGCGGCCGGCAAGGTAAAGAAGTAGCAATCTTCGACAGTGCGCACTGTTCTTACCGATTTGCCTTCATTCATCAGCAAAGAAATACCGCCATAGATGTCCCCCTCGCCCAGCAGGGCCGCCATGGTTTTGCGACCGGCCTCCTCGTAGAAGATTTCCGCGGCCCCTTTTTGAATGATATACAGCTGGTCCACCTTGGAAACGCCCTGGTAGAGCATAAACCGATCGCGGGGATACAAGAGCATGGACAAGTGGCCGGCCGTCGCCTCGATCACATCATCGGGCAGGAATGAGAAAGGTGCGACGTTGGATAAAAACGCAACCGCCTGGCCTTCGGTGACCCTGCCGGCATAGGCTTCGTCTGCCATCCGCTTGGCAAATGCATCCACGAAATGTTCGCGAAATGCCTTGTGGGCGGCGCAAACATTCGAAAAGTGCTCGGCAGGCAATAGATAAAAGGAGGCGGCTTCCCGGACCTGCACCGTGCGAATGGAAAGGCCCGCGTTCATCAGGATGGAAATGCCGCCATAGACATCGCCGGGTCTCAGGGACAGGGTCAGCACTTTTTTGCCCCCTTCCTCGAAAAAGGCTTCCAGCACCCCCGTTTTGAGGATGTAGAGGCCGGCGAGCCGCGTCTGGCCCTGGGTGGCCAAAACGGTGCCTTCCGGATAGGTCATGGCGGTCAAATGACGGGCAATCTGTTCGATTTCCGACTTTGGCAAGATGGAGAAAGGTTTGATGGATGCAA
>JAGTVD010000382.1 GCA_018224505.1 Desulfatitalea sp.
CGTGGCACACATCCCCAAAACCATCATGCTCAACAGGACCAGAGATGTTTTTCTCATAATGAGCCTCCTTTCGCTTTTGCGACGGCCGAATGATTTCGTTTTCAGGATTCAGGCCCTTGACGCCGGGGTTTGCGGGTGCTCCTTTGTAAAAGGGCCTTCTTAATGCTTTATCGATTCGGCTCGTTTCTGTCAAATAAGAAGATTCCGAGTGCCCATGAATGCTTTGGACAATTGAAATGATTGAGTTGGCAATCCGGCATTAAGTTGTATATAGATTGGGCAGGTTCATGATCGGGAGGTTTGAGCCGAATCCGGATAAAACAGCCCACCATGCCAGTGATCATTGGTGAATACAACATACCGGAGACCCAACAAGGGGGGTGTTCATGAAAGCTGCGATACTCAGAGGGCCGGAAATCATCAAAACCGAAACCGTCGAAGAACCGGCGGTCCCTGACGATGGTATTATTGTCCGCGTAAGGGCGTGCGGCGTCTGTGGTTCGGACCTGCACGTTTATAAGACCGGAGCGCCGGAGGGTACCATTTTTGGCCACGAATTCAGCGGCGACGTGGCTGAAGTGGGCAAAAACGTAAAGGGTATACAAGTCGGTGAACGGGTCACTGCCGTCGGGTTCCGGCCCTGCGGCCACTGTTTCTGGTGCGGCAAAGCCAAGTTTCATCGCTGTTCCGACATGGCTCTCACCGGCTACCAACTGCCCGGTGCCATGGCGGAATATGTGCCCATACCCATTGCCATCGCCGGACAGACCGTGTTCAAACTGCCCGATGCCATGTCCTACGAAGACGGCGCCACTGTGGAGCCGCTCTCCATATCGCTTTTTTCGGTCCGGCGCGGCCAGCCGAAGGAAAGTGATACAGTGGCTGTTCTCGGTCTCGGGGTCATTGGCCTGAATGCCATACAAGTGCTCAAGTCAATGGGGGTGTCAAGGATCCTGGCTTCCGGGCGCAGAGCTTCGCGGTTGGCAGTGGCGAAAGCCTGCGGCGCGGATCTGGTGATAGACGCTGCGAAGGAAGACGCTCTTGCCGCCATCATGGAAGCCACCGCAGGCATGGGTGTGAATTCCGTTGTGGAATGCGCCGGGTCTCCAGACACTTTCAACCAGTCCATCGAGATGGTGCAGGGCAGTGGGTCCATTCTGCTGGTGGCCATTTACGAGACGCCCCTCACCTGGGACCCGCGGCAAGTCATTGCCAAGAACATCCATCTCATCGGGTGCCTGGGGGGAAACTTTCCCGGCGCCATCGAGCTGATCCGGTCCGGCAAAGCAGTCACCCGGCCCTTTGTGACCCATCGGTATGCAATGGATGAAGCCGGTCAAGCCTTCCGGACACAACTCACAGATCCGGATGCCATCAAGGTCATGATCATTCCCTGAATCGGTAATGGATTTGAAATCTTTCGATAAAACAATGCTTTTGGATTAAGGAGCGAACAAATGAGTTGGGTTGCCATCGATGAAGACAAATGTAACGAATGCGGTATCTGTGCCGTTCGCTGCCCACGCTGTTTTTCCGTTTCCGGGGAAAAAATCTCGGTTCAGGCCGCTGAAAATTGCTGTATCATCTGCGGTCACTGCGTATCCTTGTGCCCCACCGGCGCCATCACCCACAGCCTTATGGATGCCGACAATTTTGAACCTGTCGGGTCACCGGTTCAATATCAACCGGATGAGTTCATGCGGTTTATCCGCCAACGCCGCAGCCATCGTCATTTTAAAAGCAAGGCGGTTCCCAATGCGATGATCCGGCAACTAATCGAAGCGGCCCGTTACGCACCCACCGGCAGCAATGTCCAAAGCGTCGAAATTATCGTTGTCGAAGACGACCAGCGCAAAAAGCAGCTCTCGGATTTGAGCATCGACTTTTTTGCCGAGGTAGGCGCCAAGGCTGCTGAAAAGCTCAGGACCATGCCGGCCGAATCCCGAACACCGGCCCGGATGCAGCTTGAGAAGATGGCGCGCTACCGGGACAACATGCTACAGGCTAAATCGGTTGGGTATGATCCCATTTTTCACCATGCGCCGGTGGTGCTGCTTTTTCATTCACTGCTTGAAACCAGCACCCCTAAAGACAACTGTGTCATCGCCTCGACGACGGTCGGGCTCTTTGCCCGCACCCTGGGCCTGGAGTCCACCTATATCGGGTTGCTGGAAATCGCCGCCCGATCCTACCCGCCTTTGGCGGAAGCCATTGGACTGCCCGCGGGGAATCAAGTGCAAAGCGTACTGATTACCGGCTACCCGAAGCTTAAATTCCTGCGTCACGTTGACCGCCATCCCGTCAACGTCAGATGGGAATGAAACTTGCGGGCCGAGGGAAAATTGACCGGTCCTCGACGCCTAATATGACATGGCTTGCGACAGGCCGGCAGCGCATAGCAATCCCGCCCGGGTGCTGCTAGAGCGCCCGGGGGCACAGGCCACCCGCAGCATCCCTTGGAGCGAGCGGTAGGGAGCGAGACCGCCGCCGACCCGCATGGGGGTGTAAAGCGCCGCCCACATCGATTCGCCGGTTGGATCGATCGCGTTC
>JAGTVD010000383.1 GCA_018224505.1 Desulfatitalea sp.
GTGCCCGGCGAGGCAGGCGAAAACACCCATTGCCACCACTGCGGCACCCTGCTCATCGAGCGCTGGGGTTTCAGTGTGCGCCTGAACGCCATCCGCAACGACCGCTGCCCGCAGTGCGATACACCCGTGCATGGCGTGGGGATGACGGGTGAATAGTCGTTTGAAATTTAAACCGGAAGATCATCGGCTGTTTTCCACCGTGTGCCGAGGGCACGGTAGGCGTCGGCTTCCGCGATACGGCCGCGTTTGCGGCAGCCGGTGGCGTAGATGCGGCACTTTTCTTCCAGCATCGCCAGGGCGGCCGCCTGCTGGGAGGGGTTCAGGCATCCCTGCCGGAGAATCTTGACCAGGGCATGGATGCGGTATTTGTCCAGCTCGGGCATGCGCGAGAGTTGGTCGGCATGGCCACCGTGCTTGACGAGCAAGGGTTCCGGAATCAGGTGCACGGGATATTTCCAGGTGAGGCGCAGCCACAGGTCGTAGTCCTCGCATGCCGGCAGGCGTTCGTCGAACCCACCCACCGCTGTGAGCAAAGAGCGGCGCAGCATGACCGCTGAAGGACTGACCAGGCACAAAGGCAGGCATTGTTCGAAGATCATGCCGCCCACCTTGGCGTGGCGCTGTTTGGGATTGACCCGCACGCCGTTGCGAATCCACAGCTCTTCGGTTTGGCAGATCACTGTTTCGGGGTGCTGTGCGCAATAAGCCACCTGCCGGTCCAGCTTGTCCGGCAGCCATTCATCATCGGAGTCCAGCAGCGCGATCCACTCGCCCCTGGCCCTGGCAACGCCGCTGTTGCGGGCCGCGCTGACGCCCCGATTGGGTTGGCGGACAACCGTGAGGCGCGCGCCATACCGTGCCAACAGGGCATCGGTGGCGTCGGTGGAACCATCGTCCACCACAATCAACTCCAGGGACGCAAAGGTTTGGGACAGCACCGAATCGATGGCCCGTCCCAGCAGACCGGCCCGGTTGAAGGTCGGAATAATGACCGATACCAAGGGAACGTCGTCGCTGGCGCGGTGGGCGGTGGAGATCAAGGATGTCATGGGGTGCGTTTATTCCACCGATTGAAGGGGGATGTCAAATGGCTTTGAAGTGTCAAGTCTGCATGGTTGACTTTTCCACGGCACCCGTGACAAGCTTTCGTAAACATTCAGAAGTGAGGTGAGCGTTTGACCCCTGACCGCCGCTGGATCCGCATCAACGATCCCCTGCACTACCGCTGGCTCATCTTCCTGGTGTTGAGCGCCATGTATTTTCTGGCCTGCCTGCACCGCATTTCGCCCACCGTGATCGCCCGCGATCTTGTTCTGGCCTTCGGCGCCGATGCCACCGCCCTGGGGGTGATGTCTTCGGCCTACTTCTACCTCTATGCGGCGGTCCAGCCGCCGGTGGGGGTATTGTCCGACACCTGGGGACCCCGGGCCGTCGTCACTCTGTTTGCCGGTATCGCCTGCATCGGTGTCCTGGTGTTCGGTCTTGCGCCCAACATGGCCGTGGCCACCCTCGGGCGGGCGCTGATCGGCATCGGTGTGGGCGGAGTCTTCGTGCCGGCCCTGAAGCTCTTTTCCAAATGGTACCGCAGCCAGGAGTTCGCCGGTATGACCGGCATTTTTCTGGCCATGGGCAATGCAGGCAATCTGGCGGCCTCGTTGCCCCTCACTTATCTGGTGCTGTGGCTGGGATGGCGGATGTCCCATGTGGCCGTCGCCGCGGCTTCGCTGGCGCTGATCGCCATGAGCTGGTTTGTGCTGCGGGACAAACCGGAAGATAAAGGGTGGCCGCCGGTTGTGGAAGCCAATGCGCCGGACCCGGCATCGGCCATCGCGCCTCCGCAGATGGGCACCCGGCGCCGGATGGCCATTGTGTTCAGCCAGCGCGACTTCTGGATGGTGACCCTCTCCACCTTTTTTTTCGGCGGCCCCACCCTGACTTTTCAGGGACTGTGGGCCGTTCCCTACCTGATGGACGTGCACGCCTTCACGCGCGTGCAAGCCGGCGGGATGTTGATGCTGCTGCCCCTGGGATTCGTGATCGGCGCGCCGACCTTCGGTTTTCTGGCCGACCGCCTGCCCTTCGGCCGCAAACCGGTTCTGCTGGCCTCCCTGACCCTGGCCCTGATATGCTGGGGGATCTTTCTTTTCTCCGGCGGCCGTCCCCATCCCGCCCTCATCGGCCCCTGCTTTCTGACCATCGGTGCCTGCGGCGGCGGCTCCCTGTCGCTCTATATGACCATCACCAAGGAGCTGTTTCCGCCCTGGCTCACCGGCACGGCCATCGGCCTGATGAATCCCGCCGCCTTTTTCAGCACCGCCCTGTTTCAACCCTTTTCCGGCTTTCTCATGGACACTGTCGGCGCCGTCGGGGAGACCTATCCCTTGGCGGCCTACCAGAATGTCTTCATCGCCATCTTTGTCTTCATGGTGTTCGGGCTTCTGGCCGTGATCCCCTTGCGGTTGAAGCCCGGTGGATAAACACTATGTTTTCCGTCCGGGCAGGCGGCGAAACTGGGCCAAGTAAGCGTGGGGTCCCAGCTCCACCACCGCGCCGAAGCGGATCAAACCAAGCACCATCAGACGACGGGTGACATCCTCCAGCGAGAGACGCACCGCTTTGGGCGGCCCCGGCGGGCCGTCCTGCTTGTTGAACTCCACAATGGTCACGATGCCGGCCGGCTTGAGGATCCGGGTTACCTCAAACAGTGCGGGTTTGTCCACCCCGTCGGCCACGAGATCATGGAGAATGGTGGCCATCAGGCAAAGATCCACGCTGCCCGACACCACGGGCAACGTTTCCGCCACGTTGGTCACATGGGTTTCGATCACCCTCTCCGTGCCCGCCTCCCGGGCGGCGGCCCGCAGTTGCGCGATGCCGTCGTCCCACAGGTCAACGGCAATCACCCGGCCCGCGGCGCCAACGGCGTCCGCCAGTGGCAGGGTATAGCGGCCCGCACCACAGGCCAGATCCATAACGGTGAGACCGGTGACCGGGCCGAGGGCCTTCCAGAAACGGTCGCTGTCGATCAGATCGTAACTGCTTTTACCGGCGCCGCGCATGGCATGCTCCTTTTCCGGGTGGACACGATTTAAACTCGGGTTATCCGTGATGGCGGAGGGGCGATCTGGTCCGGGCCGTCGTCGCTTTTTCCGTATTTGAACAGCTTTTTGATGAACCCGGCGATCTTCTTGATGCCGCGCCACAGCTTGGGCAGCACCCAGATCAGCAGCAACACGAAGAGCACCATGAGGGCGATGAAAAGCCAGGGATAGTGCAGGGCGATCCACAGCCCACCCACGACCGTCACATCTTCCACCACCGAGGCGGTCCAGTTGGTCACCGGTTCCGGCGAGGTATTGATCAACATCCGGGTGCCGGCCTTGAGCGCGTGGCTGCCGGCGGCCAGGCCGCCGCCCAATATGCCGGCGGCCACGGCGATGGCGGGATTGACATCCCCCAGGGCTCCGGCGGCCAGCACCGCCCCGGCCGGAATGCGGACGAAGGTGTGCAGGGTATCCCAACCGGTGTCCACGCCCGGAATCTTGTCGGCGAAGAACTCCACCATATACATGATGCCCGCGGCGCCCAGCACCAACGGATGCATCAGCACATGCAGGTTCTCAGGCAGCACCATATTGCCCGTCATGCCCAACAGGCCCAGCACCAGAACGGCGGCATAGAGATTGATCCCACTGGCCCAGGCGGCGCCCATGGCCAGGGCGATGGCGGCAGTTACATCATAAAAAGGGTCCATGATAACCTCAATATTGCATGGTGGCGTTGGGAATCACCGCTGCCCGGGTTCCGGCCCCGAAGCGCCTTTCCAGCAGCGCCAGGGTCTCTTCCCAACTGCGGGTCCAGGTGATGGTTTCCGGGTTGGCGAACCAGTCGCCGAAGGTTTTGTCCAGGTAGGGCGCCTGGATGATCATCTCGATGCTCGGCGGCACGGCCGTGACCGGATATTGCCGACCGCCGTGGTCGCGGCCGAAACGTCCCAGCAGGTAGTGGATCACCTGCCCCTCGGGGGCGTTGGCGATCACCACCAGAGTGCCGCTGAAGTTGTCCAGGGCCAATCGTCCGACCCCCATGGCGATGGGCATCTCGTTGGCCTTGGCAAAGGCGTTGGCGATCACCAGCTCACGGTTCCGGGGGCGCGGATCGGTCTGGTACACCTCCTGGGCCGCGGCCACCGCCCGGGTGTGCGCAGCGGCCAGATTTCCGGCAAAGACGGCCGAGGTGGCCCCCCGGCCATTGAACAGCACATCGATCTTGAAATCCATGCCGACCATCTGCGCCGCCTCTTCGATGTTCAGGCGCAGGATGTTGCCGTCCCATTTGGCCAGCCCCGTCGTTTTCGGGGCTTGGGCCGCCACCTCCAGATGGTAGTGGCTGATGGTATCGATATGGGCCACGCCCGGCAGCAGCAGCTTGCCGCCGCCGGAAAAGCCCGTCTGAGCGTGGGCCGTGACGCAACCGATGCCGATCTTGACATCGGCGGCCATCACCTCACGGTTGATCATCACGCGGGTGCCATAGCAGGTGGTGCCCACCTCCACGCAGTGCTCGTAGGGGTTGTGGTTGAAGACCCGGTACTTCTCAAGGATTTTCGCTCCCACCTTCCTGCGCAGCTCGTGCTGGGTCAGGGCCCCGTGGGTGCCCAGGGCGCACACAAAGGTGATGTCCTCTTCCCTGATGCCGGCGGCATGCAGCTCTTTTAATACGATGGGAGCCAACTCGTAGGTCCGGGTGGGGCGCGTCATGTCATCGAAGACGATCACCGCCGACTTCCTGCCCTTGGCGATCTCCCGCAGCCGGGGCGATTCGATGGGATCGAGAATCGCCTTTTCCATCTGCGCGATGCTCAACGGCGGATGGTCCACGCCCCGCATGGGGCATATCTGCACATCCCAATCATCCGGCAGGTCGATTTCCAGGGTGGTGTTGCCGTACCAGAGCAGCTGGGGCAATTGAACGCGCATGGGGTCTCCTTTACAAGGCCGGCTTGAGGAGGATTTCGAAAAGCGTTGGTGTTCCAATCAGATGCGATTATAGGCCATGCCTTGGTAAAAGACAACCTGGGCGTGGGCCGCAGCCAGGGCGATCACATGTAAATTCATGGATGATAGATGCACTGGACAGCTGATGGGCCACCTTTTTTTTGCAGGATAGGAGGTGCTCCCGGCAGCGGGGGTGGGGCGCTGCGTCCGCAATGGGGTTTTAGTGA
>JAGTVD010000384.1 GCA_018224505.1 Desulfatitalea sp.
GCAGGCAGCGCCGAAAAGGTCGTTGGTGAAATAGCAGCCCTGGGCGGGACAGGCATTCCAGTGGCCGTGGATGCCACTGAAGAAGGGTCGGTTGGGGAAATGATCCAGACGTGTCTGGATGCTTTCGGGCGCATCGACATCCTGGTCAACAATGTGGGCGGCGGATCGGGCATAGGGCCGGTGGTGAAACTCTCGGCCGCCACGTGGGACCAGACCATCGCCATTAATCTGCGCAGTGCCTTTTTGTGCTCCTCCGCTGCGGCCCGCGCGATGATCCCCCGACGGTCCGGCCGTATCATCACCATCTCTTCGATCTCCGGAAAATTGGGCGAATCCCTTATCGGCCCTTACTGCGCCGCGAAATTCGGGAGCATCGGCCTGATGCAGGTGATGGCCAAGGAGCTGGCGCGCTATGGCATTACCGTCAATTCGGTTTGCCCCGGTTACGTCTGGACGCCCGGTTGGGAGCGCATGGCCGAGGCGTTGCGCGAGAATTTTTCGTCCCTGGCCGACAAAACTTCACCGCAGATTTTCGACGCGCGCGTCCATTCCATGGTTCCCCTGGGGCGTCCGCAAACCCCCGAAGATGTTGCTGCGGTAGTCGCCTTCCTGGCCTCTGGGCGGGCGCGGAACATTACGGGTCAGGCGATCAATGTGGATGGCGGGGCCGTAATGGGGTAGACCATTGCACACCCCGGATCAGGGATATTTTCAGGGATATTTTCAGGGATATTTATTGATCAGTGCATCCTTCAGCAAGGTCAGCGCGCTGTTGTGAAGTCCATCATAGGGAGTACCCTCGCGATATAGTTTCTCCACCTGGATCTCTTTGAGCCGATGGGTGGGCATGGTCAGCGGGTCTTGATCGAGAACGACAAAATCGGCGCGCTTTCCGCTGGTTAGCGTGCCGCGCGTTTTCTCATCGAAGGAGAGTTTGGCACATGATGCGGTATGCATCCGAAGGGCCTCCAGTGCCGAAATGCTTTCATCCGGATTGGGGTGGTTGCAGGCCGCATGGATGCCGGCGATGGGGTCGGGGAGGGTGCAGGGGGCATCGGAGCCGTTGGCAAGGGTGAGGCCTTGGGCGAGCATGCTTTTAAGCGGCGTCAGCCGTTGTGCCCGCTTACCGAGTATCTGCTCAAGGTAAGACATGGGTTCCTGGTCCCAATGGAAAAACGGCGTCTGCAGGGCGAAACAGACCCCCAGACGCGCTGCCTTTTCGATCAGAGGGGGATCGATCATGCAGGCATGGATGAGAATGTGGCGGTGGTCGCTTCGTGGGAAATCGACTTGCGCTGCTTCAAAGGCGTTGAGCGCTTGTTCGATGGCGGCATCGCCAATGGCATGCAGGGCCACCTGCAACCCCTGGCGATGGGCGGCTTTGACGAAGTCGGTGGTGGCTTGTTGGGTGTAGGTGAGCATGCCATGGCTGTCCGGGCGGTGGGTATAGGGGGCATTGAGGGCGGCATCCTCCGAGCCGAAACAGCCATCCAGGGCCGTGGTAAAGCACCCGCCGATGCGGGGCAGTTTGCGGCGTTTGGCCTTAGCGACATCCATGGTCTGAAAAAACACGCGGATTGTGACAGGCAATCCCCGGGCCACAAACCGCATCATATCAAGATCCATGTTCAGGGGGAACCCGATCCCTTCCGATGCGTGAATCAAGGCGATGCCCTTGCGGGCGACATAATCGCTGGCGGTGGTGTGATTTCGAAAGACGCGCGTGAGGGGAACCGCTTTGTTGACCTGGTTGACGGCCTTGTAGAAGGCGTTGTGATAGAGCCAGCCGGTGGCCGGTTCGCAACCGGTCTCTTCGATAATTGCCTTGGGAAGTTTTGACAGCAAGGCACTGTTGCCCACGGCGGCGTGGCCGTCGTATTTGACGATCATCAGCGGTTGGCGTGTTATGGCATCCAGATCATCCCGGGTCGGCAGTCGTTTTTCCTTCACCGTATGGGCTGAACAGCCAAACCCGACCACAATTTTTTCTTGCGGATTATCGCTGATGTGACGACGGACCATGTCGGTGAATGCATCGAAATCCGTTGCGTTGCGGCAGTCCAGGCCGGTATTGAAAAAGCCGAAAGCGGTAAAGTGCATGTGGCTGTCACCAAAAGCCGGCACCACACACCGGCCCTCCAAATCCACGGTTTCTGCCCCGGCATACGGGTGGGGCAAGTGATCCCCGGCAAATAGAATCCGGCCCTGATCCTCGACCATGTGGCTGAATACCCGATTGTCATCTTCACAAGAGATGAAAGTGGCGTTTTTAAAAACCTTCATATGGCCTCCCGTTCATGGCATAGTAGTTGGGAATCCGGAGCATACCGTGGTGAAATCATTTTTGTGCATGGGCCTAAATCCGATAGTCTCGCGTACCCCGCTCTCATATCAAGAAAAAAAGGATCTTTCAGTTATTTATTCCGGAAGCGGTTCGTAAAGGTGCAGACTTGTGGGGATCGCACCAATCAGGTAGTATGAAGCCCATGGGATGTCGTATCGGTGTGTGCATTTAGAAGCGCTTTCGTTCGCCTAACCATCGTTGAAATCGGCTATCGTGAGCGTGCGCAAAGGACTGGGAACAAGATGATGCAAATGCATCCGACGCTTCGGAAACGGCATCCTTGCAGCATTCCGATTGTCCAAATGGTTGCTAAACGAAAAGGGAGAAACGTGAATGTCTTTGTGGCGATTCACTCATTTGCAAGCATTGGCGCTGGCAGCGTTGTTGGGTCTGATGCTGCTGCCTTTGATAGGGCAGGGTAGCGCATGGGCCCGCACCGCGACCGGTCAGGATGCGGTGAACGACCCGATGCCAGAGCAGGATTTCCGGGAATGGCTGGCGGCGCTGCGCGACGAGGCGCGCGGCAAAGGTATCTCCGACGCGACGCTGGATGCGGCGTTGGGTGCTATCACTCCGGTGGTGCGCGTCATTGAGCTCGACCGCCGCCAACCCGAGTTTACCCAGACTTTCTGGACCTATCTAAACCAGCGTGTCAGCGATGAGCGGGTGAAACGCGGGCAGGTGCTGCTCAGGCAACATCACGATTTGCTGGACAGAATCCAGGCCCGATATGGCGTGCCGCCGCGCTATCTGATTGCACTTTGGGGGCTGGAGAGTAACTTTGGCGACTATCTGGGCAGTTTTCGGGTGATCGAGGCATTGGTGACGCTGGCTTACGATCAACGGCGCGCTCATTTCTTCCGGGCGGAGCTTCTGAGCGCGCTGCAAATTCTCGAAGAAGGCCACATCGCCCCGGATGCGATGACCGGCTCATGGGCCGGGGCCATGGGCCACATGCAGTTCATACCCTCCACATTCATCGGGCACGCCGTGGACGATACGGGCGACGGCCGCAAGGACATCTGGGGCAGCCTGCCGGACGCCTTCGCGTCCGCGGCCAACTTCCTGTCGAACATGGGCTGGCGGTCGGAGGAAATCTGGGGGCGGGAGGTCCTCCTGCCGAAGGGCTTCGACCTGCTGCATGCCTCGATGGATACTAAAAAGACGTTGCGGGAGTGGGCGGCCCTCGGCGTGCGGCGGGCCAACGGGATGTCGTTGCCGCAGGCGGATCTGGAAGGCGCCATAATACTCCCCCAGGGCCATCAAGGCCCGGCCTTCCTGGTCTATGAAAACTTCCGGGTCATCATGCGCTGGAACCGTTCCATCAACTATGCCGTCTCCGTTGGCCACCTTGCCGACCGGATCATCGGATCTCCGCAGATTGCCACCGGCCGGGATGCGATGCATGAAGCGCTCTCGCGAAGCGAGATAGAGGAAATGCAGCAGCTGCTCAACCGCCTCGGGTTCGATGCCGGATCAGCGGACGGATTGCCGGGGCCCCGAACGCGTGATGCGATCCGCGAATTCCAGAAGGCCCATTCGTTGCCGCCCGACGGCTATCCCGCGCCCGCATTGCTGCAACGTCTGCGGGCAGTGGCGCTGACTTTAACGTGACAGCGGGTTTGACCTGATTTTTCCTGGGTCTTACCAAACAAATCTTGCTCGACCCGCAAAGGATTACAGGATAATGGAATGAACTTTTTGATTCAAAGGCGCACTTTTGTGGCAAGCGTTGCGCTGGCCTTGATTTGCGGGTACATCTTTATCGCCGCATATGGCGCTGCGGCCTTCGCGGATGAGGCTGCGGCAACACCCGGCACCCCCATTCAGGCCGGTACCGAGATCGCCTACCCGCCTTTCAGTATTGTCGATGAGGCCGGGCGGGCCAGTGGTTTTTCCGTCGAACTGCTGCGGGCCGCAGCGGCTGCGATGGGGCGGGAGGTGACATTCCGGACCAGCGCGTGGGCGGAGGTGCGCGGCTGGTTGGAGCGGGGGGAGATCGATGCCTTGCCGGTGGTCGGCCGCACGCCGGAGCGGGAAGCGATCTTTGACTTCACTTTCCCATACATGTCGCTGCACGGTGCGATCGTTGTGCGGGAAGGCGCGCAGGGTATCCGGAGTCTGGCCGATTTGCAGGGGCGACAGGTGGCCGTCATGCAGGGCGACAATGCCGAGGAGTTTCTGCGGCGGGAAGATCGCGGTATCCAAATCCACCTTGCCGCTACTTTTGAAGAAGCCTTGCAGGAGCTGTCCCAAGGCCGTCATGATGCCGTGGTCATTCAACGTCTCACGGCTCTGCGGCTGATTCGGGAAGCCGGCATAGACAATCTGCGCGTGATTAATCAGCCCATCGAAGGCTTCCGTCAGGATTTTTGCTTTGCTGTCCGGAAGGGGGACAGCACGACTCTGGCACTGCTCAACGAAGGCTTGGCCCTGATGATGGCGGACGGCACCTACAGCCATTTGCACGCCAAATGGTTTGCCGCCCTTGGGCTGCCGACCGAGCGTCTCATCGTGTTCGGTGGCGATCACAACTACCCACCGTATGAATACCTGGATGATAACGGTCTTCCGGCAGGGTATAATGTGGATCTGACGCGCGCCATCGCCCAGGCCGTGGGGCTCGATATCGAGATCCGCCTGGGGCCCTGGTCGGACATCCGCGAAGCCATGGCGCGGGGCGAAATCGATGCGTTGCAAGGCTTGTTATACTCCCGCGAACGGGACCGAACCTTCGATTTCACTGCGCCGCACAGCGTCAACCACTATGTGAGCGTGGTGCGAAAAGATGAAATGGCGCCACCAGCGACCATCGCCGATTTGACAGGGCTTCGCATTGTCGTGCAGCGGGGTGATATCATGCACGATTTCGCTGAGGAGAACGGCCTGGGCGCTTCCCTGGTCCTGGTCGATGCCCAGGAGGACGCCTTGCGGGCTTTGGCCCAGGGAGAGCATGATACCGCACTGGTGTCCCGTCTGGCTGCCTATTACTGGATCAAAAGACAGGGATGGCGAAATCTGACCGTCGGCCGTGAACCGTTTCTTTCTCCCGGGTACTGCTTTGCAGTGCCCCAAGGGCAACAGGCCCTGTTGGCGCAACTCGGCGAGGGGTTGAAGGTGCTGGAGGAAACCGGGGAATATCGGCGCATCTACAAGAAATGGATGGGTGTCTTCGATCCCCCGGCGCCCCCTGCCTTTTTGACGATCCTGCGCTATGTCGCAATGATCGCCGGGCCTTTGCTCGTCCTCTTATCCGCTACAGCTTTGTGGTCCTGGTCGCTGCGCAAACAGGTGGCCCGCCAAACGCGGGAGCTGCAGGAGAGCGTGGATCGGTTCCGATATGTCTTCGAGGCCGCGAATGTGGGCAAAACGATCACCCAGCCCACCGGGCAGATCAGCGCCAACCAGGCTTTCGCCGATTTTCTGGGCTATGCACCGGATGAATTGGAAGGCAAACGCTGGCAGGATCTCACGCCTGCCGATGATCAATCGGCCGGTCGTGCAAAAATCTCCGCGCTGATGGCGGGCATGGAACAGGCTGCACGTTTCGAGCAACGCTACATCCACAAGAATGGGGCTTTTCTCTGGGGGGATGTGAGCACCGTGGTGCGCCGTGATGCCGACGGTGAGGCACTCTATTTCGTGACCACCATCGTGGACATCACCGAGCGTAAAAGGGGCGAGGCGGATCGTGAGCGGCTCCAGTCCCAGCTGATTCAGGCCCAGCGGATGGAGTCGGTGGGGCGCCTGGCCGGTGGCGTGGCCCACGATTTCAACAACATGCTCAGCGTGATCATCGGCTATTCGGAACTGGCTTTGGACAAGGTTTCCGCAAGGGACCCGCTGCATGACGACTTGAAGGAGATTTTCTCCGCGGCGCGGCGCGCCACTGACATCACCCGCCAGCTGCTGGCCTTTGCGCGTCGGCAGACGATTCGCCCCCGGGTGCTCGATTTGAATGTTACTTTGGAGCGCATGCTCAAAATGCTTCGGCGGCTCATCGGGGAAGACATCGATCTTTCATGGCGGCCGAAGGCCGGTTTGGGAGCGGTCAAAATGGATCCCTCCCAACTGGATCAACTGTTGGCCAACCTCTGTGTGAATGCTCGGGATGCCATTCAAGGGGTGGGCAAGATCACTATCGGTACGGACAATGTGCGATTTGACGAGGAATACTGTGCCCACCACCCTGATTTTGTCGTCGGTGACTTCGTTCTGTTGGCCGTCAGCGACGACGGTTGCGGCATGGATGCGAAGACCCTTGAAACCATATTTGAACCGTTTTTCACCACTAAAGGTGTCGGTGAAGGCACCGGTCTGGGTCTCGCCACGGTCTATGGTATCGTCAAGCAAAATGACGGATTCATCAATGTTTACAGCGAGCCGGGCAAGGGCACGACGTTCAGGATTTATCTGCCGCGCCATGCCGGCGCAGCCCATCAGGCACCGGAGCCCGGCAAGGCGCATATTCCACCAGGACAAGGCGAAACGGTTTTGATCGTCGAGGACGAAACCTCCATATTAAAACTCGCGCAAACACTGCTCGAGCGGATTGGCTACACCGTGCTGGCCGCATCGACTCCCGAGCGGGCCATTGCGCTGGCCGAATCCCATGAGGGCGGCATCCATTTGCTGATCACCGATGTGGTCATGCCGGATATGCACGGCCGGGAACTGGCCGAACGGATGCAAGCCAGGTACCCCGATCTCAAGGTGCTTTTCATGTCCGGTTACACCGCCGATGTCATCGCTCACCGGGGTGTTTTGGATGCGGGCGTCCAGTTTCTGCAAAAACCGTTCTCCATCCAAGCGCTGGCGGTGAAGGTGCGTCAGGTCCTGGCACAGTAACATCCCAGGCGGTTCAGCCATTGCTGCGGATTTGGGAAAGGATCCAACCAGGGATGGAACAGCTTCCACACGTAGCCTTACACAGTGAAGATAAAAGGAGGTGCTCCGATGGAAAGGGTCATTCGTATCTACACGACAGGAGGGCCGGAGGTGCTGCAATGGGAGGAACAGGAGAGCGGGCGACCAGGTCCCGGCGAGGTACGGGTCAAGCACGCGGCGGTGGGATTGAATTTCATTGATATTTACCATCGCATGGGGTTGTACCCCCTTTCCGGATTGCCGGCGGTGATCGGCATGGAAGGCGCCGGTACCGTGGAGGCGGTGGGCGACGGGGTCACTCTTTTGCAGGCCGGCGATCGTGTGGCTTATGCCGGACCGGTTCCCGGCGCCTATGCCACTCATCGTCTGATCCCGGCGGACCGGCTGGTTGCCTTGCCGGATGAGATCTCCTTTGAACAGGCTGCCGCCAGCATGCTCAAGGGGATGACAGCCCGCTATTTGTTGCATGGTTGCTTTGCGGTAAAGCAGGGCGATACGCTCCTGGTCCATGCCGCGGCCGGTGGCGTGGGCAGTATCGTGTGTCAATGGGCGCACCATATGGGTGCCACCGTGATCGGAACGGTGGGATCCGAGGAGAAAGCAGCCATGGTAGCCGAACTGGGTTGCGACTACCCCATATTGTATCGGGAAGAAGACTTCGTGGCCAGGGTCAAGGCCATAACCAGCGGTGCAGGGGTGGATGTCGTCTATGACGCCGTCGGACGCGACACCTTCCACAAATCGCTGGATTGCTTACGACCGTTGGGCACCATGGTCTCTTTCGGGCAGGCATCGGGCCCCGTGACCCCCTTTGACATCAGCGTGCTGGCGAACAAGGGCTCTTTGTTTCTGACGCGTCCCAAACTGATGACCTACACCGCCGGGCGCGATGACCTGCTGACCCATGCACATGATCTGTTTCAAGTGATGCGCAAAGGTGCGGTCAAGATCGCCATCCATCAACGTTATCCCTTGGCTGAAACGGCGCGGGCCCACCGGGAACTGGAGGCTCGGCGCACCAAAGGTGCCTCGGTATTGCTGCCCTGAGATCCCGGCCCCATGCGGTGAACATATGGGACATCACGGGCCGGGCCGTCGCTTCGGGCGAGGCGATGGTACTGTGCCGTTGAGGTGCGACGGTGCTCACAGGGTTCCGGGGCGCCTGGAATTTGATTGGATGGGCGAACCCTTAGTACGTATACGTCACGGAGAGCAGTGGTGCGGTAATGGAAACGGTTGGCAGGTCCTGGATGCCCACAAGACCATTCGCCGTTGAGAAATCCAGGGTGAACCGAACTTGAAAATCCAAGAGCCCGAGCTGTTGCGCTTCCGCCATCAACGCGGTGACATCGATGGCAACGTAATTTTCCATATCCTCAGCAAAAAAATCCAGCGACAGAGAATAGTCCGATAGTGGATCAGAATCAAAATCCGTCGGTTGCAGCGCGCCGATCTGGTAGCTGACCAGATCGATTATGGTGGGGATTCTGGCGGCGAATTCCACCGTTTCAATGAAGACTTCCAGGGTGGCGGAAACGATTCTGGCGCCGGCCGGCACAGCATCGTAGCCGGTCGAACCATCCAGGGGAAAATCCAGGAAGGCAC
>JAGTVD010000385.1 GCA_018224505.1 Desulfatitalea sp.
CGGACCTCTATGAGTGTTCGGGTCGTTGTATCCATCTTACCAGTAGCTGCGGATCACCGCGAATATGGAATCGAACAAAATGATCAGAAAAATGCCGCTGACCACGGCCGACGTGGCCGCGTTACCCACCTGGGCCGCTCCCCCCTGTACCTGAAAACCCCGCAAACAGGCCACCCAGGAGATCAGGGCGGCAAACACCACACTCTTGGACAATCCCCACATCAGCTCGAACAGGGTCAACGCCTTGAGGGTCTGGTCGATGTAGGTGGCCACCGTCAGATTCATCATGCTGACACTGATCACCAATCCCCCGGCGATGGCGAACAGGTCGGAGAACAGGACCAACAGCGGAACCATGATCATGGCTGCCAGGATGCGCGGCACGGCCAGAAAAAGCGTGGGGGCGAACCCCATGGTGTATAAGGCGTCGATCTCGTCCGAAATGCGCATGGTGCCGATCTCGGCGGCAAACGCCGAACCGGAACGTCCCGCCACCACGATGGCGGTCATAATGGGCCCCAGTTCGGACACCATGGCCAGGGCCACCAGGCGGGCCACAAAAATACTGGCCCCGAACTGCTCCAACTGCATGCTGGAGACGAAGGCCATGATCAGACCCAGCAAAAAACTGATCATGGCCACGATGGGCAATGCATCCACCCCCACCTTTTTCATCAAATCGATGGTGTCGTTGACACGCAGGTCCCGGGGGTTCCGGATTACATGCGCCAGGGCCAGCAGGACCGATCCCAGAAACGAGATCATATACAGCAGGTTGGCGTGGATGCGGACCGTGGCGTCCCCCAGGCGAAGAATAATGTTTTCCCGTCTGGGTTCGGCAAGGGGGGTGCACATATCGGGGTTGTCGAAATTGGTCAGGGTCAGGATTTCAGCCACTTTGGGCGGCGGTTGGGCGATGCGGAACGGCACCTGCTGCGTTTTGAGCTGCTCGCGCAACTGGGCGAGCACCAGCACGCCGAAATCGTCGAAGAACGTGATGCGGTTCAGATCCACCGTCACCTGCCGCGGACGGCGCTTCTTGATCTCCGCCAGCAGCTGCTTGAGCAGGCCGGCGGCGGCCTGATGATCGACGCGACCGATCATTTGGATGCCGATGGCACCGTCTTCGCTGGCTTTCAGTTCAAAAGAAGCGGACATCAAACCTCTTCCGGGAGGCCGGAACGCCCCTCCCTGACGGGAAACCTACTTGTTGCGCCAGCCCTCCAGGTCCACGCTGAACGATTCCATGGGTGAGTGGGCGCGGCAACTTGAAATCCCCCGCGCCAAATGGGTCTGCACCCGATCGAGCGTGTCGCAACGCGCCATGCAGTCGGGAAAGTGGTATCGCAAATCGCAGCCTTTGCAAGGACTTTTGACCAAATAGCCAATGTCGAAATCGAATTGCCGTCGAATATGTGATTTGCGGTGGTTCATCGCAAAATGGATCCTTTGTGTCTTGGTCGGTCGGCCGTTCAGATTGTGTTTTTCGTGCAGTATCAGCTTTCGTCAACATAACAGAATAATGTGTGCACCTCAATAGAACGGCTCTGATTCCGCAAGGGCCTATTCCTGCTGGGCAAGAAAGCGACCGTACGCCACCATCTTGGACAGCGCCAGGACGGCCCGCTCCGGTGTCTGGTACAATACCCCCTTGTAATGGGCACCGGGGATGTTCAGAACGGTTTGGGTGCGATGGTCGGCCCGCAGACTCACCCCGAAGACCGGTTTGTGCAACTCGTCCATCAATGCCAATGATCGTCGGCCGAACTCCTGTTCGAACTCTTCTGCCAGCGCCTTAATCCCGTCGAAGGTATCGGGCCCCACCGTGGGATCCGCAGCCAGCACCGATTGGCTCAACCGATCGATCAAAAGCCGACGGCCCATGATCCCCATGTGGATCACCGCATCGCACCCGGACCAGCGCATCAGCATCTCCTGGACCCTGAACGTCATGTCGGGATTGAAATCCCCCACCAGGTCCACCGGATTGGCACGGCTCCAATAAGGCGGCAGCATGGTGTCGATTTCCCGCAGAATGGTTTCGTCGAGCGCCGGCAGCACCAGCCCGTGGCGCTGGCACAAATCAGCGGTCACCACCCCCCATCCGCCGCCGAATGTCATAATCGCCACCCGGGGGCCCTGGGGCAGGGGCAGGGCATCAAACGCCGCCGCCAGATCCAGCAGGTCCATGGGACGGTAGACACTGACGATGCCCGCCTGGCGGCACAGCGCCTCGAACACCCGGTTGTCCGACGCCATGGCCCCACTGTGGCTGGCCGCCGCCTTCTGTCCTGCCTGGGTCTGGCCTCCCTTGAGCAGCACGATGGGCTTGCGGTGGCTGACACGGCGGGCGCTCTCGAAAAAGCGGCGGCCATCCTTGAATCCTTCGACGTAAATCAGGACCGTGCGGGTGGTGTCGTCGGCCTCGAAACCCTCCAGATAGTCGGCCATGGTGATCATCGCCTCGTTGCCGCTGCCGGAAAAGCCGCGCATGCCGATGCCCTGCTGTTCGGCAAACGCCAGCAGTTGGGTGCCCATGTTGCCTGACTGGGCCACCATGGCCGTGCTGCCCGCCATGGGCTTGACCGTGGTGCCGGTGCTGAACAGTTGAATGTGGGGATTGGCGATGCCCATGGTGTTGGGCCCCAGCACGAGCACACCGGCCTGGCGGGCCGCCGCCACCAGCTCAAGCTCCAGGGCTTTGCCTGCCTCACCGGCCTCGGAGAATCCGGACGTGATCAACACCATGTGGCGGATACCCTTTTGCCGGCACTGATCGATCAGAGGCAGCACCTTGTCGGCCGGCACCGTCACGATCACCAGGTCCACGGGATCGGGAATGTCCAGCAGGCTGCGGAACACCTCGCGCCCGGCAATGGTGCCCCCCTTGGGATTGACCAGGTAAATCCGACCCTCATAACCGCCACTGATGGTGTTGACCACCAGCATATTGCCCCATTTGCCGGGCTGGGCCGAGGCCCCCACAAAGGCGATGGACCGGGGATGAAAAATCGCCCTGATTTCCTTGGGCGGCACCACCAACGGCGGCGTGGCCGGCTCGGCCGGCGGCCTGAGCGCCACCAAAGCGTCCACCGCCACCAAGGCCCCCCGGGGGGTCACGCGCAGGGGATTGATATCGATCTCGGCGATTTCCGGATGTTCCACCGCCATCCGGGAAATGGCGTCCAGGATTCCCAGCAGCCCCTCGCGATCCACGGCAGCCTCGCCCCGAAACGCCGTCAACAACTTTTGGGCCCGGATTTCAGCCAGCATCTGTGAAGCGTCCCAGCGGTTCAGCGGCGCCAAGCGCATTGCCACATCCCCCAGCGCCTCGGTCAACGTGCCGCCCAGACCGAACAGCACCACCGGACCGAACTGCGCATCCCGAAACATGCCCACCATCAGTTCCCGCTGGCCCGTGATCTGGGGTTGCACCAGAAACCCTTCCAGCCCATCCCCCGCGCCCTCGGTAATCCGCGCCGCCGCCCGCCGCACCGCCTCGGGGTCATGCAGGTGCAAATGGACCAGCCCCTTCTCGGTCTTGTGCTGCAGTGCCGAACCCAACCCCTTGAGCACCACCGGATATCCCAACGCATCCGCCGCCGCCACCGCCCCCGCGGCATCGGCCACCACCGTCTCCGCCACCACCGGAATCCCATACTGTTGCAACAACTGCTTGGCCTCATGCTCGTTGAGCGCAGCCGGACCGGACGATATCAAAGATGCTTTTGCATCCATGGCAACTCCTTTCAGTGTTCAATTCGGATGTACAAGTGCCGTCAGCCAGACATCCCCATGCACCCTCACGGCCAAAAGCGGGCAATGATGATGGGTCACTGATCTGCAGCTGGTTTTTCATTTAATTGTCGGTGCCATCCCCCTCGCATCGGATCGCCACAAATACGAACCGGATGCCTTTCACAGAAGCCTTCTGACATACCACAATCGGTTCACCAAATAAATCATCTTTAGCAGCGGTGGTAGGAGTATCCGCATTTGCATCGGAAGGCTCTCAGGCCATCGCATGTGGGAGCGGCTTCCAGCCGCGATCGTTCCGGCAGACAGCAGCTTGTGGCGGCAAGGCATCGGAATTGGCATAGCTATTGGCGGTTGCGTTGGTGGTTGTATCGTCGATGGCATAGTCGATGGCATAGGCGATGGCGCAGGCGGTGGCATTGGCGGTGGTCGGGAGATCACATCACAACCTATCCAAAGGACCTGAAAAGAAAAGGGTGAAGCAAGGTGCCGCGTGGGTGGGGAGCCGGTGACCCCGGTTGGGGGGTGGGGCGCTGCACGCAACGGCGTTCAAGTGCTGGTAAGGGGTGTGCTCCGGGTTGGCCCGCAAACTCACTGCGTTCAGACAGTGCGGGCCGAACAACCCTCCGCACACCCCTAACCAGCACTAAAACCCCATTGCGAACGCAGC
>JAGTVD010000386.1 GCA_018224505.1 Desulfatitalea sp.
ACGCCACTGGAAACGCTGCTATGACCGCAAGGGGTGGCGATACAAAGGGGAGCCGCGATCGGCTCTGGGCGGAGATCGACCTCGGTGCCATTGCCCACAATGTTCGCGAACTGCGCCGCGTCACCCGCCCTGAAACACGCCTGCTGGTCGCGGTCAAAGCCGATGGGTATGGCCACGGAGCCGTTCGGGTGGCCCGCACCGCCCTGGCACACGGCGCCACCGATCTGGGCGTGGCCCATCTGAACGAGGGGTTGGCGTTAAGAGACCAGGATATCAGGGCGCCCATTCTCATCTTCGGCCACACACCGGCAGACCGCACAGACGAACTGCTGGCCAACGACCTGACGCCCTGCATCTTCTCAGTGGAAGCGGCCATAGCCCTGTCCTCGGCCGCGCTGCAAACCGGCCGTGTGGTGCCGGTGCATGTCAAAATCGACACCGGGATGGGGCGACTCGGTCTCCAGTGTGACGCCTTGCGCCCTCCGGGTGCAAATTCGGCCGTGGCCGACATCCTGACCATGGCACAGCTCCCGGGTATCGTGCTGCAAGGCATTTTCACCCATTTTGCCACCTCGGACCATGCAGATACCCGCATGGCCCGGCAGCAGCTGGATCGCTTTCTGGCACTCTTGGCGCAGTTGGAGACCGCCGGATGCCCCATTGCCGTTCGGCACGCCGCTAACAGCGGCGCCATCTTCCAGATGCCCCGCGCCAACCTGGATATGGTTCGGGCCGGCATCGCGGTTTACGGGCTCTATCCCTCAAGCGAGGTGCCCTCCGACCGCATACACCTCAAACCCGCCTTGGCTCTCAAGGCACACGTCATTCACTTGAAAACGGTGCCCGCGGGCACCGCCATCAGCTATGGCGGCACCCATGTGACTTCCCGGCCCACCACCATCGCCACCGTACCGGCCGGCTATGCCGACGGCTACCGCCGGGGGCTCTCCAACCGGGGCGTTATGCTGGTGGGCGGCCGCCGGGTGCCCATCGTGGGCAGGGTCTGCATGGACCTGACCATGATCGATGTGGGGCAGGTGCCCGGCGTACGGGTCGGCGATGAAGTGGTACTCATAGGGCGGCAGGGGGCTGAAACGATCAGCGCCGACCAATTGGCCGACACCCTGGAAACTATCTCCTATGAGGTGGTCTCGGCCCTCACGGCCCGGGTACCGAGAATCTATTTGGACTAACTACTGTTGCACTACCGGATTGATCTGCAAGGTGACCCGCCGGTTCTGGGACCGCCCTTCGGGTGTGGCATTGGAAGCAATGGGTTCCTGGGGCCCCCGTCCGGCCATCAGCAGCCGTGCCGCCAACACATTCTGACTCACCAGATACTCCGCGACGCTGCGGGCCCGTCGTTCGGACAGTTGCATATTAAGTGCATCGGACCCCGTACTGTCGGTGTGGCCGACCACGTCGATGGTGGTACTTTTGTACTCGTTGAGCACGAGGGCCACTGAATTGAGCACTTCATAAAAATTGGCGTTAATGTCGGCCGAGTTGCTGGCGAAGGTGACATTACCGGGCATGTTGAGCAGCAGCTGGTCGCCCATCCGGGTGACGCTGACCCCGGAATCCCGCAAGCGTTGACGCAGCTTGGCCTCCTGGACATCCATGTAATATCCCACGCCACCGCCGGCAACAGCGCCGATCCCTGCGCCGATCAAGGCGTTGCGTTGACGGTTTTTACTGTCGGAGGTCAACAGGCCGACCACCGCGCCCCCCGCGGCGCCCACTCCGGCACCGATGGCCACTTTGCTGACTTGTCGCTCATCGGTATAAGGATTGAAAGTGGTGCAGGCTGGGATCAGGAATAAAACGGCAAGGGCCAGGGAAAGAAAACGAAGGTTTTTCCGGTACATGGTGTTCTCCTTTTGATTGAATATGCAGCAATACTTTTGTGCCTTAAAATTTGTGTCGGCACCGCTCACTGATGGCGGGGCAATGGCCCGTAACGCTTAACCAGATCATCGTAACACAGGCCATGGCCGCCATAAATATCCAAAGCACTGCCTACGGTAAAATCGATGGCGCCGCGGCCCAACTGCGCGATGGCCTGGATGTCGGTCTCACAATGAATACCGCCGGCATAGGTAACGGGCCGACCCGCCCATTGCCCCAACATCGCCACCAGATCGGTTTCAATGCCCTGGCACTTACCCTCAACGTCCACCGCGTGAATCAGGTATTCGGCGCAATAAGCGGCCAAGCGATCCAAGAGTTGGGGGGTGATGCACTCCTGTGTAAACGTCTGCCAGCGGTTCGTGACAATGTAATAGGCGTCGTCCTTGCGGCGACAACTCAGGTCGAGTACCAGGCGATGGGCGCCGATTTGCCGGCGCAACTGGTCAAGACGCGCTTCATCCACCGTCCCGTCATGGAACACCCAGGAAGTGACAATCACCGCCGCCGCACCCGCTTCCAACCAGTTGGCGGCATTATCGAGGGTGACGCCACCGCCCACCTGAAGCCCCCCGGGCCATTCCGCGAGAGCGGCTTGGGCCGCCGGCACGTTTCCCGGCCCCAACTGGATGACGTGCCCCCCGGTCAGACCATCCTGGCGGTACAAGCGGGCAAACCACTGGGCTGGCTTGCTGGCCTCAAAATTGGTCTGGAGCGCCTGGTCATCATTGTCGGACAGGGTACCGCCCACGATCTGTTTGACTTTTCCTTGGTGCAAATCGATACATGGCCGAAACCGCATGGCCATCAGGTGCTCCTTTCAGGTGAAAATGGGTTTGACTTCCCCGCTGGCGGACCGTACCATATGCATTATCTGGACGGATTGCAAATATCGGAACGCATCATGCACGAACCCGTCAAAGCCATTGACGTTCAATGCGTATGTCAAAATAAGGTATGGCATTGATTGTGCTTTGGTTTGTGGATTTCATCTGGCATTGGATATACGACATCCCGCGGTATCGCTTTGACGGCGCCCGGCCCATCGCGCGTAGGCAATTGCCCGCGATATGACCGACCATCCAAGGTGAAAGGCAGGGCCATGCCAGACAATGAGACCATTATCGACCTCGACAACGCCTTGAAAAGGGCCCTTGGAGATGGCGCCTTCTTGAACATGCTGTTCGATGAATTCCAGCGCATGCTGCCCGAATTCATGATCCGCATCGACCAAGCCATCGCCGGCAAGGAAATGGTGCTTCTGAGCAAAGAAGCGCATCAGCTCAAAGGCAGTGCCGCCAATCTGGGCGCCAATGAAATTGCCGGCGCGGCGTTGCGTCTGGAACGACTCGCCAAGAACGGTTCCTACACCGAAGCGGCATCCGTATTGGATGATCTGACGCTGGCCATATCGCGCTTCGATGCTCAATTGGCGCGCATCGAATGGTCCCGGCTGATCGACGGCTGACCGTACAGGCGGGTTCCTACAGATGATTGCGTTGATCACATTGGCGAAACAGAAGGAATGACCCGATGAATCGTATTACGCACTTCACCGCCATCATATGGATATCCATCGTGTTAGCGGGTTGTGGAACCGCTTATAAGGCCCAGCCGCTATCGTTCCGGATGCCGACGGCGTACGACAACCTTGTTGAAATCAACGGCGCCCAGGTCGCCGGCGAAGTGTTCGCTGAACCGGAAACGGCCCGCACGGCCTTTGGGTTTGACGTTCGCGGCGCAGGCATGTTGCCGGTACAACTGGTGATCGACAACCAGGGCGCCCATGACCTGGAGATCGTGCCCGGGCAGACCTTCCTGGAAGACCAGGATGGCAACCTGTGGCCGATCTTGACCGATCAATTCGCCTATGAGCGCGCCACCCGCCATGCCCAAACCCGGCAAACCTTCCAGGAGGGCGCCTACAAAGGCTTCCTGGGGGCGGCCGCCGGCTCCCTGATCGGCGCGGCCATCGGTATTGTTTCAGGCGATAATGTCGCGGTCGCGGCCGGCAAAGGGGCGGCTGTGGGGGCAGCGGCCGGTGCCACGATAGGTGGCGCAGCGGCCTATGGCGCCAACGACGCTCGAACGGCCATTGTGCGGGATCTGCGCGACAAGTCCCTGCGCAACAAATCCATTCCACCCGGCGATCTTGCCCATGGTATTCTATTTTTCCCCGGCGAGGCCCCATCGGCCAGACAGCTTCGGTTACAGCTCAGAGAGGTGCAAACCGGCCAGGCGGACACGTTTTATCTTAAATTCTAAAGGGTGTCACACTAAGTGGTTTCCGCCACCCGTTCCGCCACCAGATCGCGCAACGGCGGCACCAGCGGCCGCCATTTGGCATGCAGCGCTTTTTCTTCGAACCAGGTGAAATCCACCACGTCGAACTTGGCCTCGATGGTGTGTTCCCCCTGTTCACCATAGTGCGAAGGCGGGTAATACTCCACATAGGTCATGCGCTGGGGATCGATATGAAATTGTCGCGCCACACTGGTGGCAATATGGCTGGCGCAGCTGCGCACAGAGCTCTTCTTCAGGGGGCCGGTGCTTTCAGCCAGGTCGGAGACTACCACCACCATGGGTTTAATGAGCGCCACTTTGGCGGGCTGACCTTTGGCCAGATCGAAGATCCGCAGCCGGCACTGCCCGGCTGCGAGACGAAACACACCGCCGAACCCCTCCCAGGAAAAGATATCGTCGTAGATGAGCATGCGCCTCC
>JAGTVD010000387.1 GCA_018224505.1 Desulfatitalea sp.
AGTACGGAGGCGGTTCGCCAGGGGATCAAAGGCGGCGTCGGCATCTCCATTCTGTCCGCAATGGCCATTGCCGACGATGTACAGGCGGGTGTATTGACGCGCCTTGCCCTCGGCGAAGTCGACACCACGCGTTATTTCTACCTCACCCGGCATCGGCAGCGCACGCCATCGCCCCTGTGCCGGGCCTTCATGGCGTTTTTGGGGGTACGCTGCCAGGTGCCCGATATATTGACAGATATCTAATCGAAAACAGGTTTGCACGCCATATTGCAAATAGAAGGAGACAAGATATGGACAAGGAACACTATCTATTCACATCGGAGTCGGTGACTGAAGGCCACCCCGACAAGGTCGCGGATGCCATCTCCGATTCGATCCTGGATGCCATCATGGCCCGGGACAAACAGTGCCGGGTGGCCTGTGAAACGCTGGTCAGCACCGGGCTCGCATTTATCGCCGGTGAGATCACCACCTCCTGCTACGTGGACATGCCGGAGATTGTCCGCGAAACCATCCGCGACATCGGTTACAGCTCCTCCCAGATGGGCTTTGATTGGCAAACCTGTTCGGTGATCACCAGCATCGGACACCAATCGCCCGATATCGCCCAGGGGGTCAATTCGGGTGACGGCCTTTACAAGGAGCAAGGGGCCGGCGACCAGGGTCTGATGTTCGGCTATGCCACCGATGAAACCCCCGAACTGATGCCCATGCCCATTATGTACGCCCACAAATTGACCCGACGCCTGGCCCAGGTCCGCAAAAACGGTGCCCTTGATTTTCTACGTCCCGATGGCAAGTCCCAGGTGACCATAGAATATGAAAATGGCACGCCTCTGCGGGTCGACACCATCGTGATCTCCTCCCAACACAAACCGGATGTCACCTACGACGACTTGCGGGACGCGATCATCGAAGAGGTGATCAAAAAGGTGATTCCCCGGGAGATGATCGACGGCGACACCCGTTATTTCATCAACCCCACCGGCCGTTTCGTGGTCGGCGGTCCGATGGGTGATTGCGGGCTGACCGGCCGCAAGATCATCGTCGATACTTATGGGGGCCAGGGCAGCCACGGCGGGGGCTGTTTTTCCGGCAAAGATCCGTCCAAGGTGGATCGCAGCGCCAGCTACATGGGCCGCTACGTGGCCAAGAACCTGGTGGCCGCCGGATTGGCCAAAAAATGCGAAGTGCAGGTAGCCTATGCCATCGGTGTGGCCGAACCGGTTTCGGTGATGGTTGATTTTAAAGGAACCGGCAAGATTTCAGAGGGCCATGCCCGTAAAATCGTTCTGGACACCTTCGATCTGCGGCCGGCGGCCATCATCGAACAGCTGGATCTGCTGCGTCCCATCTATCGCAAAACGGCCGCCTACGGCCACTTCGGGCGCAACGAGCCGGAGTTTACATGGGAGCAGACCCCAATGGTGGATATCCTTCGCAACAAGGCCGGAATTTGATATTCCACGATGATGTTTTATATTGATCATTGATGCGATACAGAGAAGCGCACGGGTTCATTTCGTGCGCTTCACCCATAAAGGAGATTGACGCGAATGTCTGTTGCACCCGAAACCAAGAAACCGCAAACCTATCTCGAAGTGGACCCTGCGCTGCCGTACAAAGTGGCGGACATCGGGTTGGCGCCGCTGGGACATCAGGAATTAGCCCTGGCGGAAAACGAGATGCCCGGACTGATGGCGGTGCGCGCCAAATACGGGCCCCAGCAGCCGCTCAAAGGATTGAAAGTGATGGGCAGCCTGCACATGACCATTCAAACCGCCATGCTCATCGACACCCTGAAGCTGCTGGGCGCGGATATTCGTTGGGCCTCATGCAATATTTTCAGTACCCAGGACCACGCCGCCGCCGCCATTGCCGAAAAGGGGACGGCCGCAGTGTATGCCTGGAAGGGTGAAACCCTGGCCGAATACTGGTGGTGCACCGAACAGGCCATGCTTTGGCCGGATGGCAGCGGGCCAGACCTGATTGTTGATGACGGTGGCGATGCCACCATGTACATCCACCAGGGGGTTGCGGTGGAAAAAAACCCTGCGCTGTTCGAGCAGGCCTATGACAGCGAGGATATGCGCTTGCTCATGGCGCGCTTGAAGGTCAGTTACGACCGCGACCCCCATTTCTGGACCCGGGTGGCCGACAAGGTGCGCGGCGTGTCCGAAGAGACCACCACCGGTGTCCACCGGCTATACCAGTTGCAGAAGAGCAACGAATTGCTCTTTCCGGCATTCAATGTCAACGATTCAGTGACCAAATCGAAGTTTGACAACCTCTACGGTTGCCGGGAGTCGTTGGCCGATGGGATCAAGCGCGCCACCGATGTGATGATGGCCGGCAAAGTGGTGGTCATTTGCGGCTATGGGGATGTGGGCAAAGGGTGCGCCCAATCCATGCGTGGTTACGGTGCACGGGTGTTGATCACCGAGATCGATCCCATTTGTGCCTTGCAGGCGGCCATGGAGGGGTATGAGGTGACCACCATGGAGGCGGCCGCCCCCATGGGCGATATTTTTGTATCTGCCACGGGCTGTTGCGACGTCATTCGAGGTATGCACATGGAGATGATGAAACATGAAGCCATCATCTGCAATATCGGCCACTTTGACAGCGAAATCGAAATGCGCTATCTGGAAACCAGCGACAAGTGCCAGCGGGAAACGATCAAACCTCAGGTGGATCGTTGGCGGTTGCCGTCCGGCCGCTCCATTATTGTGCTGGCCGAAGGGCGTTTGGTGAACCTCGGTTGTGCCACCGGCCATCCCAGCTTCGTGATGAGCAACAGTTTCACCAACCAGTGCCTGGCCCAAATTGCCCTGGCCACCGAATCCCATGAAAACAAGGTGTACACCCTGCCCAAATCGTTGGACGAAGAGGTTGCCCGGCTGCATCTGGAACGTTTGGGGGTCAAGCTGACGCGCTTGACGGCCAGGCAGGCGGACTATCTGGGTGTGTCTCCGCAAGGCCCCTTCAAGCCGGACCATTACCGCTATTGATGGCAACTTGTTGGGCGAGCAAATAAGAAAGGCGGCAACCTTGAGGGCGCCGCCTTTTCGTTTTAAAGTTATCGGGTCGTCTGCCGAACCCCAGCCGTTTGGTGCGGTGTCATGCACCCCGGTCAGTGGGAACTGTCGGCGCAGGCGTGGTCTTCCACCACGAACCGCTGCACCAGATCGAACAGATCCTTCAGGGCGAACGGGCGCCCCAGAAAGGCATCGGCGCCAAGCTCCGTTGCGGGGATTTCGTCGGCCGGGTTGGCCGACATGGCAACGAAGTAGGTTTGGGGCTTCTCTTTTTTCAGAAAACGCAGCAACTCGAAGCCGCTTTTGCCGGGGAAATGGACCGCAGACAGCACCATGTGCACCGACTTGCCTTGCCCCATGAAGTTCTGCAAGCCATCCACACTCTCAAAAACGAGAATCTCCCTGTTAACGCTATACATCATTACATTGACGATGAATTCCCGCGTCAGGGCTTCGTGATCCACAACGGCGATTTGTACATTGGGTATGATAGCGCGCCTCACCTGTTTGAGCATTCAGCTGCAGGACCGATTCGATGTGATCAGGCTCCGCTTCAAGTATCGTGAGCGGTGCCGGACAATCCACTTCGCACTACAGGTCGCCGTAAGCCAACAAGGCTGTCACTTCTTTAGGCCATTCGGAGGTGATCCGTCAAGGGGGGATCCCGTGGCACAAGCAAATCCCGGAGAACAGTTTCGTTTCAGACATCCGGCGTAGCGCCGGTGTGTATGAATATAGAGGCAAGTGTTCAGTTTTAGTGGCGCGATGGTATCGATTGTCCTGGTACGCGGCCTGCCATTGTAGCCTTTCCGAATGTGTTGGATTTGTTGTTCAAAATGTGGCAATAGATCCTGGGATAGACTCAGGGGGATGGTGAGGAAAGAGGCTTCCGAGCCCTGGCGGAATAGGATGCTGCATCGAGACGGATACAGGACTGGATTGGCGGATGGGCTACAGTTGCGTACGTACATGGGCTTGGTATGGCCTGCTGGTGGTGGTTTGGGCTTCATTGGGGGTTGCCGCGGCAGCGGATCCGCGCTTTGCGGATGACCCCATTGTTGTCGAAAGTGTCGATAGATCGGTAGAGGCCCATTCCGGGGCCACCCGGGCCTATTTTCAAAATTTTATTGGCAACGTAAGGGGCAACCTGGCTCTGTCTGCCGGATTGCGCTTCGACGCGCTCGACTGGTCCATTGGGGGCGCATTCAGCGGCGAACAGATCAACGTTCGTTCCGAGCTCGAATGGACGCAGGTACTCAGCTACCAGGTACAATTGAGTGGACAGGCCCAGGTGGGCCGGCATCTCTATGGTCGTGGCCATGTCGCCTATGCCGCCATTCAAAGCGGTACAGTTCGGGACTCGGATTACAGGGGCAACGACCGGACCGACCTCTATTCATGCTCTGTCAGCGATACCAATGACGATCAGCTCTGGGATGTGTTGGCCGGGGTGGGTTATCCCTTCCATTTCAGCGACCAGCGCTTGCTCATAGCGCCACTGATCGGGTATTCGGCACACAAGCAAAATTTTCGCATCACCAACGGCACGCAAACCATAAACCAACCCGTCCCTCTGGACAGCCGTTTGGACAGCACGTACCGGGCCCTGTGGCAGGGTTTCTGGGTGGGATGCGATATCCGTTATGCGTTGCCGGCACCGGTCAATCAGTCCGCACCCATGGAGTGGTCGTTGGGGCTGATCTACCATTTCCGGACCGATTTTTCGGCTGAGGCCACCTGGAACCTCAGAGAGGACTTTCGCCAGCCGAAGAGCTTCGAGCAGAAGGCGGATGGCCACGGGGTTACAATCCAGGCGGAATGGTTGTTGCGTATCACGCGACAATTGAAGGGGGCCTTGCTGGTCCAATTCACCGATTGGTCCACCGACGCCGGAACCGACACGCTATACCTCGCCAACGGTTCAACCGTTGCAATGCGTCTCAACCCGGTCTCTTGGCGGTCTTACAGCGTGATGCTAGGACTCACCTACTCCTTTTTCTAAGGGTTCGCTAACCCTAAAGCATCACCGGCTCATCATCCACACGGGGGTACGCCATCAATGCGCAGACATGCGATCGCCCCGGCCCCGCCCCGTGCGCATGTTGCAATTCTGCTATCGTTTCTTATTATCTGCTTTTAAGGGGTTTGCAGGGAATACAGTTGCGCCCGACCCTGTCCGCTGCGTCAGGGACCGGCTGTTTGAGATGCAATATTGTTCTCAATGGACACGGAGCGATCAAACATGAAAGCCATTTGGAACACATTATGGTTGATGAGCGTGGTGGTTCTGACAGCCTGTTCGGTCATGCCGACAACGGTGGAACAGGCGGCCCTGCCTCCCATGGACTTTCAGGTGTTGATCCGTCAGGCCCAGGACTATACCGGTCAAACGGTGGTCTTGGGTGGGTATGTGGTTTCGGTGGAGAACCGCACCGATCACAGCCGGATCGTTGCGCTCGAAGCGCCATTGGGGTTCAGGCGGGAACCCGGTTCCAAGGATCTCTCCCGGGGGCGGCTGGTCTTGCTGTACGAAGGATTTGTCGATCCCGTGGTGTATGCCGAAGGTCGGAAAATTTCCATTGCCGGCGTCCTGCTGGGGAGTTCGGCCACCGACCCGGATCCGGAACCGTACCCCTATTTGCGCGTCGCGGTGGATACCCTTTATCTATGGCCGGAAGCCCCCCCGGTGAGACACGAACCGTTTTATCGTGACCCGTGGGGGTATCCATACCCCTACCCCTGGTGGGGGCGGTATCCCTACTGGTGGTAGTGAGGGTGAAATTGAATGGGGACAATGTCAGGAAAAGGAAACGCCATGTTGCGGAATCTGAAGGTGCGATGGTTGTTTTGGGCTTGCGCTATTCTTGTGGTGTCGGGGTGCGCGGCGGGAATTTCGACCCAAGCGCGTTCCGAGGTGACCGTTATGGAACCCTTTGGTGAACTGCAGCAAAATGCTGAGCGCTACATTGGTGAAACCGTGATGCTCGGTGGTAAAATAATTGAAACCCAAGTGCAGGACAATTCCACTGAATTAACAGTGCTGCAACTGGAACTTGATCGTGGCGACCGGCCGCAGGCCGGCGATCAATCCGCGGGCCGATATCTGGTGCGATCCGACCAGTTTCTCGATCCGGCCCTATATTCCGCGGGCACGATCATCACTGTGGTCGGGCGTTTGGTCGAGCAGCAGGAACGACTGATTGGCAGCATGCCCTATCGATACCCGGTGATCGTCCCCATTGAAATCAAAAAATGGCCCGAGGAGCAGCCCGATCGCGGGCCGCGCTTCCATTTTGGTTTTGGTGTGGGAACGCGTTTTTGAAATCAGGATATTCTTGCACGGAAACTGTAAAGTCAGTATGATGAGGCCAATGACACAGCACGGGAGATGACCCATGGAGATTCACGGCAAGCTGCCACCTGTTTATGCCAAACAGATCGTATCGCCCGGACCGGCGGCCGACAAGGAAGCGGTTGAGCAAGCCCGGCCCGTCGGCCAGGCGGACCAAGTGGTGCTTTCAGCCAGGGCGCGGGAGATGCAAGCCGCCCATGAGGCAGTGACGCGGATGCCGGATATGGACCTTGACAAAGTGGCGCGCATCAAAGCGCGGGTCCAAAAGGGGACCTATTCGGTGAATGCCGAACAAACCGCCGTCCGGATGTTGGCGGAATCCCTGCTGGCCACCCCTTGATCACCGACCTGTGAGCGCCCGTTCGGTTCGATCTTCAAGCCGGTATGAAAAATCCACAACATCTCGCCTTTGCTACTATTCTGAACAACCGACCCCATTGTGATCCGAGGATCCGGTATGCAAGAGACGGCGCATTCCCTGAAGCGGCAGTTGGTCGAGCTGAACCGGCGCTTATCCGAAATGGAGACATTGCGGCAGCGGTGCGAGCGCGCCGAGGCTGCCTTGGCGGAGATGGTTCATGCCAACCGGGTTTTGGGCGACAGCGCACCCTTCGGGATATTCACGCTCGATCCGGACGGTCGGATCACCGGTCTGAACCGCAGGATGCGCGATCTGTTGCCCTGGCCCGACGGGGATGAACGGGATCCTGCGGGGACCAGCATCCTGGAGATGCAGGCGATGGTGGATGCCGGTGTGGGTGCTGATTTCCAGTTTTGCTTGCACCGGAGACGCTCCATTATTCGGGACTACGACTGTGTGGATCGCAACGGCAGCTGCCTGAAACTGCGATTTCACATGAGCCCGGTGTCCGATGGCGGTGAGGCGGTGCAAGGGGTCATCGCCTTCGTGGAAAACCATACGCATCTGCAACAGGCCCGGGAGGCGGCCCAGGAGAGCGAGCAGCGGTATCGCTTGCTGTTCCAATCATCGCCCATTGCCATGTTGGAAAGGGATGCCTCCGAACTCAAGAGACAATTGGAGGAGATGCGGGCATCCGGGGTGGTGGATCTGCAAGCCTATTTCAAGGCACACCCGGAGGCAGTTTCCCGGCTGATGGATCTTGTGAAAACCACCGATTGCAACGACGCCTTCATGGCGCTGGTGGGTGAGCAGGACAAAGAGACTCTCCTTGCAACCTTGACCCGAATGACCCGGGAGAGCGGTTTGCAGGAGATGGCCGAGGAGGTCATTTCCGCGCTGGCCGCTGGCCGTGTATTCCCGGAACGGGAGATGACCCTCAATACCGCCCGGGGAGAGGTCCGCCATGTCATCTCCAGGGCGATGGTGCTGGCCGGCCACGAAGCCACCATGGCGCGGATTGTGATCTCCCTGGTGGACATCACCAATCGTAGGGAGGCCGAGGAGGCCCTGCGGGCCAGCGAGCAGCGATTCCGCAAGCAGTCGCTGCGGGATAACCTGACCGGTCTTTTCAACCAGCGGCATCTGCACGCTTCCCTGCCGTTGCTGGTGCAATCCGCCCAATCCAGGCAGGCGCCGCTATCGCTGCTGTTCATGGATCTGGACAACTTCAAAGCGGTGGTCGACACCCACGGTCATCTCAACGGCAGCCGCGCCATCCAGGAGGTCGCCGCGACCATCAAGAGCGCCATCGAGGCACCGGCCTATGCCGTGGCCTATGCCGGTGATGAGTTTGTGGTGGTCCTGCCGGACTTCGATGAGAACGCAGCCCTGGAAAAGGCCCGGCAGATCCTCTTGTTGATCAAGGAGACACCTTATTTGAGCCAGCAGGGGCGGCATGTGCGCTTGCAGGCCAGTTGCGGCGCCGCCACTTTTCCACACCACGGCGAAACCCCCGAAGCCCTATTGACGGCTGCCGACACGGCGCTGTTCAAAGTCAAGGGGACGGGCAAGGGGGCCATTGTCCGTTTCGTTGCCGGTGATCCGCCGGTGCATACCGGCCCATGAACAAGACCCGGCACCGTCAGGCGGCCCTGCCCGCGCAAGCCCATACGCAAAGATAATATGTCACCAAACAACAGAACCCGCGGGCCCGAGGGCCGCGCGGGTTCTGTTCAAGGGTCGGTTGTCCGGGTGTCAGCTCTCCAGGATCTTGCGCGCCAGGGCGTCGTTGGCGACCGCGCAGTGGGCGATACCTGTTTCCAGCGCCGTCTCCCGGTTGGCGGCAAACAGGTCGTTACGACGGATCTGGCCGAGGGCGAACTTACGCGCACCGGCCATCAGCTGCTGCAGGCCGCAGGAGAGTTTGTCGGCCAGGGTCCAGAAGGCCATGGCCCCATAGGGGATGTGCTTCATCTCGTCTTTGCCCACCTTCTTCTCAATATCGTAGTAGCAGGCAAAAATCTCCTCGGCGGAGCTGCCGATGTCGCCGACCGTTTTGGGCAGCCGGTCCCAATTGCCGCTCAGGGTCGCTTTGCGATCCGGATGGAGCGCGCCTTCGATATTGGCCCCCAGAAAGCCGGGAATCATCACCGCGCGGCCCATGCAGATCAGTTTGGCGTAGGGCGCTCCCAGTGCCAGGGCCTTGAAGATGCTGTCTTCCAGGGCGAAACCGCCGGCAAAGGAGAGATCCACCACGCGCTCGCCCCTGGCCGCCAGGATGCTGGCATATTCATAGGCTTTGGAATGCAGCAGGATCGACGGCACACCCCAGCTCTGCATCATATTCCAGGGGCTCATTCCGGTGCCGCCGCCCGAGCCATCGATGGTCAGCAAATCCAGTTTGGCGTCTGTGGCGAACTTGATGGCCATGGCCAACTCTTCCATGCCGTAGGATCCGGTTTTCAGCGAGATACGCTTGAAACCCAGGCTGCGCAGGTACGCCACGCTTTTCATGAAGTCTTCGCGCACCAGATCGGCGCGGCTGAGTTGGGTGCCGCCCAATCGGCTGTGACGGGCGAACGAGCGGATGGCGCCCTTTTCAAAGGCTTGCTGCACTTCAGGCGATTCGGGGTTGGGGTCCACGACATAGCCCCGTTTTTTCAGGAACAGGGCGTAATCGATGCTGGTGACCTGGATTTCTCCGCCGATATCCTTGGCGCCCTGGCCCCATTTGAGTTCGATGATGCATTTGTCGCCATACTTTTCGGCCACATAGGCGGCAACGCCGTTGCGGGTATCCTCCACATTCATCTGCACGATGACGGCACCATAACCGTCGAAATAACGCAGGTAGGTGTCGATGCGGCGATCCAA
>JAGTVD010000388.1 GCA_018224505.1 Desulfatitalea sp.
ATCCATCCGGTGTGCTTGAGCAGGTTTGCAAGATCATTGATGCTCGGCACCAGGGAGTCCGGACCCACGATGCATGAGGGGAAGCGCCGCCAGTGGATCGTGCCCAGCAGGTACACCAGGTGGGCCAAAAAGGCGGCGATCATGAAGATACCGACGTAAACGTGCACCCGCAGGGCACTTTCGAAGCCGCCGAAAAGCCATCCCAGGCCCTGCCCCCATGTGGTTTCGTGATACATGCGGCCCAGGCCGGTGGTGGCCTGCATAAGGAAGCAGAGCATCAGCACCAGGTGAAACAGGCGCTGGCCCAGGGTGAAACGCAGCAATCGACCATTTTCACTGTTCATTGGGACGCCCCCTTATCTCTGATGAACAACTCACGGATGCCCCACAAGATGGTATGCGGCAGAAACAGGGCGAAGGTGCCGACGGCCAGGACGACCATGATCCAGAATGCGTAGAACAGCAGCGGCATGCTTTCCGCTGTCGCCAGTCGGGCCGGGTGCGGTTCATGCACTCTATAGAGCGCAAACGAAGCACCGGCGCCTTCATGGCATTTGGAGCAGACATGGGTGTGCTGGCGGATCGGGTTCAGGCGTGAAAAGTAATGGTTGATGCTGGCGATCGGCTCTTCACCATGACACTGGCGGCAGGTGATGCCGTGGCGCACGGTATGGCGGTTGCCGGCATTGTCGGGATGGCAATCCACGCAGCGGCGCTGTACGTAGAAGGGCAGGTCCTGATGCGCGTCGCCGATGAACATTCGGTTCAAGGCCCGGTTGTCGGAATCTTCCACGCGGCTCAAGCCCATCCCCTGCCGCTCACTGGCTTGGAAAAAGCCGGTCTGGTTGCGGGGTCGCACCTCGTAAGCCTCGTAAAGACCCGTGGCCATCTCGGTGCTGCGATAATGGTAATAGCGCGAAGCGACTTCTTCCTGAGCGAGTGCGGGGCCGGGCAGGCAGAACACCAGTACCAGGAGCAGCGGCTTTATCTTCGATTGACGCATGAAACCCCCCTATTGAACCGTTGGTATCCACCGGGTACCGCCGGTTCCGGCTACTTCAAGGTATCCTTGCTGACCGCCGGAATCATTTCCCCCTGGGGTTTCGGCAACTGGGTCAGGATTTCGTATTTGCGCTGCATCTCGCTGACTTCTTCGTTCTTGTGGTAGTGGCAGATCTGGCACGAGTTGGGCAGATCGGGGTTCTCCAACGTTTCCATGGGCGGTCGCGCGTGGAAGGTGTGGCTGCGCATATCGTTGGGTTCGGCCGTGCTGGCGATCCGCGGCATGTGGCAACCCAGGCAGTTGGCGAACGAGTGGATGGAATGGGCCCGGTTGTTGTTGACCATGGTGTGGCAACTCAAGCACTGGCTGGAACCGGCCTCCTTGGTTTGGAAACGGGTGGGCGCCATGCCCAGGCGATGGACGGCATGGCAGGAGGTGCAGGTGACCCCCTGTTCGCGGTGCTGGGATTGGAGCCAGTCGATATATTGTTGGTGGTGGGACCGGGATGAGAAGTCGGGATAGAGACGGCGCATGTCCGCTTTTTCGTATGAGGTTTCGTAGATCGGCTCCAGGACCATGCCCGGCGTATACCCCACGGGCCAGCCGGCATCCTTGTAGTCCGGGTGCTTGGCGTTGCCCCGGGTGTGGCAGGAACCGCAGATCTGAACCGAAACCCCCGCTGTCAGCTTGGCCGGGTGGACAATGGTCTCGCGCTTCTCGAACACGGCGGTGCGCGGCAGGGCCGTGTGCCGGGATCCCGGACCGTGGCACGCTTCGCAGCCGATGGACGGTTCGGAAAAGGTGCGCTTCTCCAAATCCACGCCCGTGGCGTGGCATCCGCCGCAACGGACCAGCCAGTCCCGCTCATCCCAATTGTCCTCGTGATAGTTCACCCACCGGCGGGTGGCCAGGTTGTACTGCACCGGTGCGATGTAATAGACGCCGTCTTTTTCCACCAGGTAGCGCTGTTTCCATTGGGTGCCGATCACGTAGTGCACTTCCTCGGCGGTGGGAATGTACACCTCCCCGGCGGGAATTTTCAGCCGTTCCTGGATTTTTTCCAGGTCGGCGCGTATTTTTTCCGCATTCATTTCGGCCATGAATGCCTGGGGGTTGTCCTTGGTGGGGATCAGCATGCGGCTGTGCAAGGTCATTTTCCAGGAGTCGTAGTGCTCCAGGTGACATGTTTTGCAGGTTTGCGAACCCACGAAAGTTTTGGGTGTCTGCTGGATGGCCTGCATGTCCAAGGCCTCTTGCCGGCCGCAGGCCATCGTCAGGATCGCAATGCACAATACAACAACGAGACGTCTTGCGGACATGGTATAGCCCCCTTTGCGCTGTCTGTTGAAAGGCAAAACTGCGTTTGAACGAAAATGGGTGTTATAACAACCGATCGCCCGCGGGGAGATGCGGGTTTAGGACGATGGTACGGAGTGGTTCATACTGTTGAACTGAGAATAGTCAGCCTTCGGTACGTTCGTCGATAGCGGATGGGCTTACCGGGCGAGTGCATCGCAACCGGTTGCAGCTGACTTTTCAGTTTGAGACCGCTGAGGAAACCTTCACCGACTGAACCAAGAATAATCCGACCATCGAATAATTGGCAAGTGGTTTTTACCCATAACCCAAAGCCTCCAGCGCCCCATCGGTCAGACCCAGGGCATGAGCGACTTCGTGCACCACGGTGATCTCGATTTCATCGATCAGTTCATCGCGGGTGGTGCAAAGCTGTTCGAGAGGCTCTTGAAAAAGGTAGATGGCGTCCGGGTAGAGTGGGGGGTCGATCAGACTGCGTTCGGTCAATGGCACCCCCCAATAAAGGCCCAAGAGCGTTTCGCCGGGCGGTAGCCCCATCTCTGCCAGCATTTCGTCACTGGGCCGCCGCTCAACGGTAATCACGACATTCTCCAGGTGCCGTTGGATCTCTTCTGGAATTCGGGCCAATGCTTGCTGAACGATGGTGTCGAACGCCCTGCCGCTGAGGCGTAACTTTGTGCCGGCCATGCGCATCAGTCTCCATCGAGGTGTCGCGTTAAAGGCGCAATCTCAAAAATTTCCCGGAAACCTGGTATTTATCGAGATGCCCGCGAACGCACTGCGTTCAGACAGTGCGGGCCAAACAACCCTGCGCACACCCCCAAGCGTCACTAAAACCTTATTGCAAACGCAGCGCCCCACAGCCGCTGCCGGGAGCGCCTCCTATCAAACAAAAAAAGGTGGCCGGTCAGCTGTCCAGTGCATCAATCATGCATGCATTGTACATGCGATCGCCCTGTGGTGCACGCTATGCCGGGGCGATGGTGGCACAGAGGCGGCGGATCGGAAGCGATGGCTGCCGACCCGCCCATGGTATGCCGTGCATCAGGTAGAGCGGCTACCCACGCTGACGGGAACCCCCTCGTAGGGTGTCCACTTGGTGCTCTTGATGGTTTTTGGGTCCCGCAGTTCCTTCAACACTTCGATGCTGTTTTTGTAACCCTTAAGTACCCGGCACATATCGATGGACATACCGGCGATTTGGGCCAGTGCCTGAAGCAGGTTCAAATCGTTAAGGGTGAACTCCCAGTGATCGGCGGTGTAGACCCGCAGGGTGCCGATCAGTTTACCCTGCACCACGACCGGTACCGCCAGGATCGATACAATCCCTTCGTTGCGGGCCGCTTCCGGGTATTGGATCCGCGGATCGTCGCTCACATCGTACACTGCCACCGGCCCATCTTCCGGTGACTGCGCGATGGAGCGCAGGGCGCTGATGGGGCCTTTTTCAAGGTACGTTTTGCTCAAGCCATAGGCGGCGGCAATTTCAAATTCGTTGGTTTTGTCGTTGAGCAGAAACAGTACACATCCTTTGACGCCCAACGCCGACGTGATGCCCTCCACGGTCATCAATACGACCTCTTCGGGGTCCTTGCTCATGGAAATGGCTCGAATCAGGCGCTGCAATGTTTCATAATTCATCGTGTAATGGCTCATGGCTGACTCCTTTCTGCGCAGCGATAATGCGCATTTTGAGATTGCATCCCATGGTTGCCAAATGGGCGGCCGGACCATCCGGCCACCGCTCGACGCGCCGCCATTGTGCCGAATCAAATGAACTCGAAACCTATGTAAACAGAGCTGATCCCCTGTCGGCCGTCCATGTTGGATGGCGGGGATATTGCCAGTGTGACTGTGCTTGAACCGAAACCGGATGGCGCGTTGTTCCCGTTGGGCTGAAGGGTGATCCAGAGGGCACGGTGGAACGGAAAAGCGATTCGCGGTGCGCGCGTCGGCATCTGCACAAAGGGTGCGTTTGGGGTGCCGGATCCCTTGTGTATATGATACCCCCACCGGTTCATGGGTGTCAAAGGATAGTTCAGGTCAGAACTAATATTGGGAACAGGAACCGTTTTGGGAAGAGGGTTACCGCCTGCTTTCCCGGGCGGCATCTTCGGGATGAATCCGCCATGTCACCAGGGGCGAGAAGAGGTAGAGCACCATGAAGGCGAGGCAGATGTGTCCCAGAAAAGGGGTGAAAGCAAAGCCGGTGAGCACGATCACCGTCAGCCGCCCGATCCAGGGATTGCGGCTCATGGCCCGGCCCATGTGGATGTAGCGCAGCGGATAGGCATTCATGATCGCGGAAGAGAGCAACAAGGTGGCCGTAGCAAAGGAGATCCAGAACCCCGCCCATGGGGAAGCTGCGGCCAGCGTCTGCTCGAGAATCACCAGGGGCGGCAGCACCAGCAACGCCGCTGCCGGTGTGGGCAACCCCTTGAAAAATCCAGGGATGGGATTTTTATCCAGGGTGAAGTAGATCAGCCGCGCAATACCCATGAAGGCATAAAGCAGGGCGATCCAGCCGATGGGCAGGGGGCCTTGCATGGCGGGATCGAGGCGGTTGAAGACGATATAAAAGATCCAGGCCGGTGCGATGCAGAAACTGATGGCATCGGCAAAATCGTCCATGAGGTTGCCCAGGTTGACTTTGCGTTGGTCCGCTTCTTCGGGCAATGGTTCGGTCAGCCCCAGACGGCGGGCCAGGGCCCCATCCAGCTTGTCGAATGTGGCGGCGCCCACCATCATCAGGTAGGCTTCGCGCAGGCGTCCCTGATATGCGAAAAAGACCGCCATCAGGCCCATCATGGCATTCATGACCGTCAACGCATTGGGCAGTACCGAGAGGATCCGCCGCCGCAGAATTTGATCGCCGAAGCACAGTTCGTCCAGGCAAGCGGTGCCATATTTGCGGCAATAGGCGGCAATGGAGCCGAAATTGATGATTAAAAAAAGGATCTCCACCAGAAACAGGCTTCTGAGCGGCAAGGTGCCCATCCACGAAATGGTGTGATAGATCCATGAAGAGGGGCCTTCGGGCACATGGAATGCATGGGCATAGAGCAGGGCACCGACGGGGGCGGCCAGGATGGTGCGTAACCGATTGTACTCCACCGACTCGGGTTCCACCCCCTGCCGGATGGCAAAACCGCGCATGAAGGCAGCGAAGTTGTCCCGAATGAGGGCCGTCACACACAGCAACAGTACGAAAATGGCGTGTAGCAACTGGGCGCGGGTTGGGTCGGGGGTACCCACCAGGCGCCACATTGTCCCCACGGCGATGAGGGGAAAGATGATCGAATAAACCAGCTTGTCCATCAACCGGTCCGCCAGGGGCGCCAGGGTGGCATTGGGCCGGAAACGGGCGGCGAACCACCCGTCGATCAGGTCGAAGGTCATGGCGATCAGCAGCAGGGAGACACCGAGGGTATAGATGGCGGGGTTCCGGAGCCACATCACGGCAATGGCGCAGACCATGCCGCCGAAGACCAGCAGCGGTCGGCTGTACACCAGAACGGCGGCCAGTTTGGCGGGAAAGCGGGTTGAATCAGTCATGCCGGGTTATTATCCATTGGCGGGTCGCCGTTCTCATGGTGTGGCGCGGCGACCGATGCACTAAAGGTTAAGATCAATCATGGCCCGCACCGCCCGAAGCGCCGGTAGACGGATTTCCTCGGGCACCTTTACCTCCCCGGACATTCGCTCCAGGCTCCGGTGGACATCTTCCAGGCGAATTCTTTTCATGTTGGCGCAGACCATTTTCGGGGAGGCCGGAAAGAAATGCTTGTCCGGGTTGGCCTTCTGCATGGGGTAGAGCAGTCCCATTTCCGTGCCCACAATGAACGATTTCTCCGCAGCCCGGGCAACGTGGCGCAACATGCCCGAGGTGCTGGCGATCACGTCGGCCAGTGCCAGCACATCGGGGCGGCATTCCGGATGGGCCACGAATACGGCGTCCGGATGGGCGGCGCGGGCTTTATGCACATCGTCCGGTGTCAGCCACTCATGGGTCGGGCAGTAGCCATCCCAGAGATGGACTTTTTTGCCTGTACGGGCCGCCGCATACATGGCCAGATTGCGGTCCGGGGTCATCAGCACTTCGTCGGCCGCCAGGCTGTTGACCACCTGAACCACGTTGGCCGAGGTGCAACAGATGGTCGACAGCGCCTTTACATCGGCGGTGGAGTTGACATAGGTGACCACGGGCATGGGCGGCAGGCTCTCGATCCGGATCTTCAGCGCCTCGGCCGTGATCATGTCGGCCATCAGACAGCCGGCATCGTGCCGCGGCAAGAGGACGGTCTTTTGGGGGCACAGAATGGAGGCGGTTTCGGCCATGAAATGCACACCGCAAAATACGATGACATCGGCATCGGTTTCGGCGGCTTTGCGGCTCAACTCCAGGGAGTCGCCGCAAAGGTCGGCCAGATCCTGAATGGCCGGCGGCTGATAGTTGTGGGCCAGGATCAGCGCGTTGCGTTTTTTGGCCAGCGCTTTGATCTCGACGTGCAGCGATGTTTGATGGGAAGCCATTTTTCCTCGATCTTCTTTCAACCCAACAGCAGGGGATTAAAACTGTTCCATCTGAATGACATCCGCTCCCTCTGGAACGACGTAGCGGAACAGCGTTTCTTCCGGATCGATATTAAAACGGTAGTCACTCAAGACAATGCGCGTTTCGTCGCCATAAGCGTTGTGGGTCACCACTTGATCGATCTGAAAACTCGTTTTGGCGACCGAGAGGACGATATCGGCCAGCTCGGCGGTCGGATTGTGGGGCAACAGTTTCAGCCGGTGGTGTTTGTCGCTTTCGGCCGGCTGCAGATGCACGGTGAAGCTTTTTCGGATCTGGCGGATATCGGACAGAAAGCCCGCCCCTTTGCCGTCGCCGAAATAGGCCGGCGCCTTGCCCACCATCACCTGGTTGTCCAGGGGGCGGTGAATCCACATGGTGTCGCCGTCGGTGATAATGGTCTGCGGATCGGGGATGGTATACTCCCAGCGCATCTTGCCCGGGCGCTTGACGGTAAGGTGCCCCTCGGCCGTATCGGTGATACGCATGGCTTTTAGTATGGACTCCTGAAAAAAGGCGGCCGCAAAGCCATTGCCGGCGTAACGCGTTTCAATGCCGTGGAGGATTTTGTCCAGGTCCGCCGCATCGTCGGCGCGGCATTCATGGGCGGGCCATGCGGCGCCCAGCACCATGACGATCATCGCCACGGCCATCCTGAATAGCCTTTGCATCATCCCCTTGCCTCTCCATTAAAGGTTCCAACTGTGTACTTGTAAGGAAATTCGGACGGTTTGTAAATAGCCGGGTCAAAAGGGCCGGGGGAATCTCAGGTGCGTCGCAAAGATAGGCGCGCCTATCTTTGGGTGCCCCCGGAGGGGTCGGACGGGTTGTCGAGGATCATGGTGCGGCTGTCGGTTTCGGGGGGTTGAAAATAGTGCGTGCGGCCGAACAGGGCGATGCAGATCCGGTCAATCCGGGCCATCAGGTGCCGCCAGTGGTCGATGCCGCCATGGGCCGCG
>JAGTVD010000389.1 GCA_018224505.1 Desulfatitalea sp.
GTGGCGTTGGTCGATGCCCTGGATCGCGTGGGTGCCCGGCAGTTGGTGGCGGAGGTGAATTCCCCTTCCGTTGACGCTGCCCTCAAGGATGGCTATGCTGTGATTTCAGCCGAGGTGGCCACCGCCACCGCCGGGCGGCCGGTTCGCTTGGCCCTGCGGGGCGTGGCGGCGGCGGGTGACCATCCAAGTCGGGAGCGCCTGGCGCCGGGTACGACGGTGCGGGTGCTCACCGGTGCCGCCCTTCCGGATGGCGCCGACGCGGTGGTGGCCGGGGAGTTTGCTGGTGTGGACGGCCATGAGGTGGTTTTCACCCATTTTGCCGAGCCGGGCCGCAATGTGCTGGTGCGCGGCAGTGATGTGGCGCGGGGAGCGGTGGTGGTCGGCGCCGGTTGTCCCCTGGGTCCGGGGCGCATCGGATTGCTGGCGGCTGCGGGCCACCATGGTCTGGTGGTGTTTCGCCGGCCGACGGTGGGCATTCTGGCCACGGGCGATGAGGTGGTGGCACCCGGTGAACCCCTGCCCGAGGGCAAACTATACGCCAGTAACATGGCCGCGTTGGGCGCATGGTGCCGCCGTTTTCATTGGCCGACACACCTGCGGATCGTCCGCGACGATCCGGATGCACTGCTTGAAGCCTTGCAGTCGATGGTTGAACAGGCCGACGTGGTGCTCACCAGCGGCGGAGCGTGGACCGGCGACCGGGATCTGGTGATCAGGACCTTGGAGCGTCTGGGATGGCGACAGGTGTTCCATCGCATTCGAATGGGTCCCGGCAAAGCGGTGGGTTTTGGGGTGCTGGCGGGCAAACCGATTTTCGTGCTGCCTGGCGGACCGCCGTCCAACTGGATGGCCTTTTTGCAGATCGCTTTGCCGGGTCTGCGCAAACTGGCCGGTTGGTCGCGACCGGATTTACCCATGGCCGCGGCGCGGCTGGCCCAAACGGTGCGTGGCAGGGACCCGTCCTGGACCCAGTTCATCACGGGTGTGGTTGGATGCCACGGGGGCGATCCGCTGTTTGAACCCCTGCGCCATTTGAGCCGGCTGCACAGCATGGCTGAGGCCAACGCCATCCTGGCCCTGCCCGAAGGCCGGGCACAGATCGCCGCCGGTGAATGGGTGACGGTACAACTGCTGGCTTAGGGGGTTTTTGCCGCATAAACCAACGGTTGGCGGTCCATTTATCGATGGATACCAACGATCTGTCTGGAATGATGATCTTATTGCCGCAGGACGTTGACAATGACAAGCGCGAATTCCAAAGGGCTGGTGGATGGCTGTAAGCGGTCAGTGACTTATCTGCGCGTATCAGTGACCGATCGGTGCAATCTGCATTGCCGTTATTGCATCACCCATAAAACCCAATGGCTGCCCAAGGGGCAGGTATTGACCCTGGAAGAGATCTATCGGATGGTGCGGATCGCCGTGGGTCTGGGGATTACCAAGGTGCGCCTGACCGGCGGCGAGCCTCTGTGCCGCAAGGACGTGCTGGGTCTCGTGGCGCGGCTGAGCCGCCTCAACGGCCTCGAAGATCTCTCCTTGACCACCAACGGGACCTTGCTGGCCGCCAAGGCGCGTGCCTTGCGGCAGGCCGGCTTGCAGCGGATCAACATCAGCCTGGATACTCTGGATGCCGCCATGTTTCGCCAACTGACCGGTTCCGATCTGTTCGAGCAGGTGTGGCGGGGCATCATGGCCGCGGCCGACGAGGGGTTCGAACCGGTCAAAATCAACACCGTGGTGATGAACGGCTGCAACGATGCCCAGATCGAACGCTTGGCCGACCTTTCCCGGCAATACCCTTTCCATATCCGTTTCATCGAGTATATGCCCATCGGCATCGATCCGCACGGCTCGCAGGATCGTTTCATGCCCATGGACGAGGTGCGCCGGCGCCTGGAGCGCATGGGCCCGCTGGTGCCCGTTGCCAACGGCCGGTCCGACGGACCCGCTATGCGGTTCCGATTTGAGAATGCACCCGGTGAGATCGGTTTCATCGGCGCCATGAGCAACCATTTTTGCCACCGCTGCAACCGGATTCGCCTGACCGCCGATGGGCACCTGCGGCCCTGCCTGCTGTCCGACGAACAGGTGGACGTGATTGGCCCTCTGCGCAGCGGTGGCAGCGATGCCGATCTGAGCACCCTTTTTGCCGAAACCCTGGCCCGCAAGGGCGATGAACATCATCTCAATTTTTGCGGCAATGGGGTGATTCGTACCCAAATGGTGACCATCGGAGGATAGCGGCGGTGCCTGACCCGTCGGCCCACACCAGTTGCTGCGCCGTGATTCTGGCCGGCGGACGCAACACCCGCATGGAGGGACGCAACAAAGCCTTCCTGGAGGTGGGCGGTCGGACCATTCTGGACCGGCTGATTGCCATTTTAAAACCGTTGTTCGGTGAGATTCTGCTGGTCACCCGGGAGCCTGAACTCTACAGGCATTATCCTGTGCGGGTGGTCCAGGATATCCATGCAGCCCGCGCGTCCCTGACCGGCATTCATGCCGGGCTGACCTATGCCACAGCGGCCTTTGCATTCGTGGTGCCCTGTGACCTGCCCTTCCTGCGGCCGGCTCTGATTCAGACCTTGTTGTCACAGATCGAGATCGAGCCGGAGGTGGATGTGGTGGTGCCGCTGATCGACGGTTATTATGAACCGCTGTGTGCCATTTATTCCAAGCGGTGCCTGCCCGCCATAGAAAACCAACTGCAGCGCGAAGAGTTCCAGATCAAACGCTTCTTTTCCCATGTCCGGGTGAAAACAGTTGCCGAGGATCTTTTAAAGCACGCCGATGAACGCATGGCGTCGTTCTTCAATGTCAACACACCCGCCGCGCTCAAAGCTTCCCGGGATCTTGAGAAGGAATCGGATTAGGTGTCAAAAAGCGGTTTTCGATGAAGTCGGCCACATCACCTGCGGCGTTGATGTTGAACTGCGGAACACCTAAATCCACCGGCGTGTCGGAAAGCACCGCCACCAATGTTCCGGGATGTTCCTTGGTGTGCAGGGGGGTGGCATGGGCTGCGCGCCGGAAGATTTCGATCTGTGGCTTTTTCCCCTTTTTATACCCTTCGGTGAGCACGATATCCATGTCCGAAAGGTACCGGGCCACGATTTCGTCCAGGCTGGTCTCCTCGGCTACATCCTTGACCATGGCGAGCTTGCGTGGTGAGGAGATTACCACCGTCCGGGCACCGGCTTGCTTGTGGCGCCAGGTGTCCTTGCCTTCATGGTCGATATCGAAACCATGACCGTCATGTTTGACGGTGCCCACGCGGTACCCCCTGCCACGCAGTTCGGCAATCAGTTTTTCCAGAAAGGTGGTTTTCCCTGAATTTTTCTTGCTGACGAAGGAGACGACAGGAGGACCCATGCCACTGGGCGGCGGTCCATCCGGAGGCTCAGGCTGGATCAATCGACGTCTCCCGGCCGCGGGGGTACGAACAATACGGGGATCTTGGCTTTACGCATGACGCCCTTGACCACATTGCCAATGGAGTTGTTCTTCAGAAAACCCTTGCGGGCGCCGATGACGATCGCATCGCAATCATACCGCTTCGCCTGGTCGAGCACCTCTTTGACGACATCCCCTTCGGCCACCACGATCTGATGGGAGCGCAAACCGCTGTTCAGGTCTTTGATCCCGCCTTCTTCCAAATATTGGCGCAGGGCCGTGTGCAGCAGGCTTTCCGAAGACATTTTGCCGATCAGGGCCTGACGTGCATCCTGTTGGTGCTCCTCGGCCAGGGCCGCATATTTCTCGGGACCCAAGACCGCCCGCAGATGTTCCTCGATATGCATGGGCACATCTCGATCGATCACATGCAAAAGAATCAGTTCGGCTTGATACTTGGATGCCAGTGCAATGGCCGCCTCGAAAGCCGCTCGACAAGTCGGTGACAGATTGGTGGCGAACAGGATGGATTTGATATTCTCGAACATAGCTTTTGCTTCCTTTCAACTGTCTGTAATTAATATGGATATAATAAGGGCATGATCTGATTGATCAGAACGCAACATCAAGATCCTATAACTAACTTAAATCGCATGCCATGATGCTTCTGTCAATTCGAAAACCAGGAGCATCCCCGCTACCGGGAATTGGGTTTTTCGCTTACCCCAACTGTGCTATAGGCTTTCCACGGCACGCAGCGGCGCCGTGGAATGGCCGCTGCGCCGCGGCACTTGTTGCAACTGCCGAATCCTTGCGTTGCTGGTGATGGAGGCCAAGCGGACCCCGATGAAAACGTATCTCAGCCCTGTCATTTTGGCCCTGATCAGCGGATTGTTGCTGGTGGCGGCCTTTCCCAAGATCGACCAGGGGTGGGTGGCCTGGTTCGCCCTGGTCCCATTGCTGCTGGCATTGCGCAAAGTCGGTCCGAAAGCCGGGTTCTGGATCGGGTTGGCTTGCGGCTTGGGGTACCATCTGGGCGTGACCTACTGGACCGCCTATACCATGCGAATCTACGGCCATTTGCCGGTGCTGCCATCCGTTATGGTGCTCGTGCTGCTGGCCGGCGTCCTGGCCCTATTCACGGCCGTTTTCACCATGACTGTCTGCCGATTGGGCCGCAACCCCTGGTTGTTTCTGCTGGTGACGCCGGCGGCCTGGGCAGTGCTCGAGTGGATGCGCAGCTGGATTTTCACCGGTTTTCCCTGGGCCTTGCTCGGATACAGCCAATACCGCTTTCTGTGGCTCGTTCAAGTTGCCGATCTGTTTGGCGTATATGGCCTTTCCGCTTTGATCGTTGCCTGTAATGCCGTCCTGACCCTGGCGCTTTTGCGGTGGGTGGAGCAACCATGGCAGACCCAAGCGGTTTCCCGTCCCTTGGTCGTGCGCAGCTTTGTCCTGCTGGCGGTGGCGCTGGTGGCTGTTCTGGGTTACGGTTTACAGCGCATCAAGGCCATGGACCGGTTGGTGGCCGAAGCGCCGGGGATCCGTTTGGCGGTGGTGCAAGGCAATGTGGATCAGTCCATCAAATGGGACCCCACCTTTCAGATGCTTACTGCGGTCAAGTATCGCAACCTCTCCCTGGAAGCCGCCAAACAGTCGGTAGACCTGGTGATATGGCCGGAAACCGCCACGCCTTTCTACCTTTACCGCGATGCCCTGCTCTCCGATATGGTGGTTAAGGGGGTGCAGGAGGCCGACACCCATTTCATTATCGGCAGCCCCGTGGTGGACACCGATGGCGATGCCTACCGCTATTTCAACAGCGCTTTTTTGATCAATCCCCGGGGCGAAGCGGTGGATCGCTATGATAAGGTCCACCTCGTGCCTTTTGGGGAATATGTGCCGCTGAAGCGCTTTCTGCCCTTTTTGGGTAAGATGGTGGAACATGTGGGGGATTTCGAATCCGGCCAGCGGGGAAACGCCCTGCAGTGGGACGATCGGCCCATCGGCATGCTGATCTGCTATGAAATCATTTTTCCCGCCCTGGCCCGGGAAATGGCCCTCAGCGGCGTGCAACTGCTGGTCAATATTACCAACGACGCCTGGTTCGGTCGCACCGGCGCCCCTTATCAGCACTTTTCCATGGCCGTGCTGCGCAGCGTCGAGAACCGTCGCTTCCTGGCCCGGGCGGCAAACACGGGCATCAGCGGCTTCATCGATCCCAGCGGCCGCATCCTGGCGGCCACCGCCTTGTATGAGGATGCCACTCTGGTCGGCGAGGTTAAATTGCTGGACACCCTGGCCAGGTACACCCGATGGGGGGATTGGCCGCTGATCGGCGCCTGCCTCGGGCTGCTGGCCATCGCGGGATGGGCAGGGACGAGGGATTCAAGGCCCAAAAGGCAAGGGGCAAGATTGAACATTTGAGGTCGCGCCCAAAGCGGGCCAGGAAGGTCAATGGAAAAAGATGATCGGCAGGATTCCTTCATTTGACTCTGATGTTTGTCAATCCTTATGGGACCGATCTTACAGACTGACTTTTCCACGCGAGTGTTATATTATACAGCATATTAAACAGGAGGTGTCACCATGTCCATTGATCCAAAACAGTCCTTGAAGCATCTGCGTGCCAAAATACTTCACCTCGGAGACTCTCTTTGACATAGATGGCAAACAGAATCGCCTAAAAGAGCTGGACAGTATCATCGCCAAGGACGGCTTCTGGGACAACCCGGATGCCGCCACGCCGCTTCTCAAGGAGCGGACCTTTCTGGTCGGCCGCCTGGAGGGCTACCAGGCCTTGCTGACCGACCTGGAAGAGAACGAGTTGCTGGCGAGCATGGCCGCGGAAGAGGGCGACAACCAGATTCTGGCCGAAGTCGAAACCCAATTGGAATCCCTCGAGGTGCGGCTACATGCCTTCTCCATCGACATGATGCTAGACGGCGAGCAGGATGCCAACAACGCCATCGTGTCCATCAATGCCGGTGCCGGGGGGACGGATGCCCAGGATTGGGCTGAAATGTTGCTGCGTATGTATTTGCGCTGGGCCGAACAACGCGGCTATGTCACTGAAATCATCGATTATCAGCCCGGGGACGAAGCGGGTCTCAAGGGTGCCACCTTCACGGTTACGGGAGAGTATGCCTACGGCTACTTGAAAACCGAAAGCGGCGTGCATCGCCTGGTGCGCATATCTCCTTATAATGCCAGCGGAAAGCGTCAGACCTCCTTTGCCTCGGTATTCGTCTATCCGGAACTCGACAGCCGGATTGTCATCCATATCGAGGATAAGGATTTGCGCATCGACACCTTTCGCGCCAGCGGTGCGGGGGGCCAGCACGTCAATAAAACCTCCAGCGCAATCCGTATTACCCACATGCCCAGCGGTATCGTGGTGCAATGCCAGCAGGAAAAATCCCAGTTCCGCAATAAAGAGATGGCCATGAAGGTGTTGCGGGCCCGACTGTACCAAAGTGAAAAGCAAAAGCAGGATGCCGAGATGCAGCAACTGCATGACAGCAAGGACGATATCGCCTGGGGCAGTCAGATTCGCTCCTACGTGCTGCACCCCTACCAATTGGTCAAAGATCACCGGATCAATATGGAAATCGGCAATGTCAGCAGCGTGCTGGACGGCCATATCGATCCCTTGATCGAAGGGGTGCTGTTGTCAGGGCTGGGATAAACGAACCAATGGAAGTGGATGCCGAGGCGATTATCCATGAACATTACCGCCCGGGCTCCCGCCTGGCCGAGCTGCTGCTGAGCCACAGCCGCCGGGTGCGGGACAAGGCACTATCCGTGGCGGCACGCGTGGCGCATCTGAATCCGGACGTGACCTTCATCGCCCAGGCCGCCCTGCTGCACGACATCGGCATCTATTGGACTCGGGCGCCGCGGATCCATTGCCATGGCATCCATCCTTATATCTGCCACGGCATCATCGGCCGCCATATATTGGTGCCGTATGGCCTGGAGGCGCATGGACTGGTGTGCGAGCGCCACGTGGGGGTGGGGATCACGCCGGCCCAGATCATCGCCCGGCGGTTGCCGCTGCCCGTGCGGGACATGCAGCCGGTGACCCTTGAGGAGATCATCATCTGTTATGCGGACAAGTTTTATTCCAAAACCGCCGGCGGCCAGGCCCATACACTGGCAGTGATTCTGGCCGAACTGGCCCGTTTCGGCCAGGAGCAGGTCGAGCGCTTCGAGCAATGGCACCGCCAGTTCAACCCGGAATCGGCCAACGTATGAGCCGTATCGAGGCAATGCTTTTATCATTCAATAAGGAAGCCAACCACCAGGGGGCATTTTGAAAGTGGCACTGACCATCGCCGGATCGGACAGTTCCGGAGGGGCCGGCATACAAGCCGACCTGAAGACATTTCAGGCACTGGGCGTTTTCGGGATGAGCGCCGTGACGGCCGTGACTGTCCAGAACACCCGCAAGGTATACGCGGTCCAGGAAATGACCCCCCGGATCGTCCACGATCAGATTACCTGCCTGTTTGAGGATATCGCCATCCATGCGGTAAAAATCGGTATGGTGTCCAGTGTGGCCCTGATCGAAGCTATCGCCGCGGCGCTGGGCAGCGTGACCTGCCCACCGGTGGTGCTCGATCCGGTGATGATATCCAAAAGCGGTTATCCGCTGCTCGACCAGGATGCGCGTCAGGCGTTGGTGGCCCGGCTATTCCCGTTGGCGGAAGTGGTGACGCCCAATATCCATGAAGCCGAGGCGCTGATCGGCGGAACCATCACCGACGAAGCCGGCATGCGTGCCGCCGCCCGGCAAATGCTCGCCCTGGGGGCTCGTAATGTGGTGGTCAAAGGGGGCCATCTGATCGGCGGGCAGGCCACCGATGTTTTCTTTGACGGACAGGCGTTTCATGCGCTGACCCGTCCGCGGGTGGATACACCCAATACCCACGGTACCGGATGCACTTTTTCGGCGGCCATTGCCGCCTATCTGGCCCGGGGATGCCCTTATTTCGAGGCGGTGCGCAATGCCAAGCATTACGTCACCGGGGCCATTGAGAATGCCCTGCCCATCGGTCAGGGGCATGGACCCACCCATCATTTTTTTGATTTATATGCCCGGGCAGGCGTCCGGGCGGACACCTGCGACGATTGAGACGGGTTTAGCCGTCGTTGCGGGAGCCGTCCGCGTTCCAGAACATCTCCCCTTTGGCACCGCCGCGGAAACCCGCCACAAAGTGCAGCCGTGATTTGAGCTGGCCGTTCGGATGGTACTGGGTCACCACGCCATGCAGAAGTCCGTTCTTGTACGGTTCGATGCTTTCCACCTGACCATCGGTGTAATAGTAAAAACTGCGGCCTTCGAGCACACCTTTTTTGAACTCTTTTTTATATTCAAAGGGGAAATTGCGGTAGCCTTCATGGCGGCCGCGGCCGGTCACCACGCCGCTGAACGGCTTTTCGGAACCTTTACGAAACATGACCCCGCTGCGCTCGATGACTTCCGAGGCATCGATTTTGGCCCCGCACCCGGCGAGACTGAACAATAAAAAGAAGGCCGCCATTGACGCGGCCCAGGCCCATTCGGTGCGCTTGGTGATCATGTCCGCTCCCTGATTATTCGCTTTATGAACGGGTGATTCGCTGGAATGCCGCA
>JAGTVD010000390.1 GCA_018224505.1 Desulfatitalea sp.
CCGTTGAGCCGCTTAAAAGCTGGGATTGAAGTTTTGTATTATGATGGCGGATGATTGCGGTTGAACCTGGGGTAGCGGTTGATTGAATCCCCGCCAGATCAGGATCGTCAGGTGTGTCATTGATTTCGTCCCAGTGCAGCAAATGAAAAAGATTCGTTTCCAACAGGTTGTGATCGTCCTCCGGTGGCCATTTGAAAAGCTCACCGGTGTTCAGTCGCGGATAATCATCCGCACAGGCGAAATAGGCCCTGATGATGTTTTCTTTGCTACCCGGCAGGGTTCCTGTTTGGACGGTGGCCGAACTATTGGCACGGCCGATCACCACAAAAGATTCTCCTGCTTCAAAATTTCGCAGTTCTGTTACCTGGTTCAATAGCAGTGTGCCCGGTGCATCATTCTCGGTCCAATTTCCAGAGCTCAATACGGGACTGGCGATAACGGTCCCAAACGTGCCGCTGGTCTCGCCGTACACCCGATCGCCCCTTTGGATGGCTTGGGTCCCACCGTTTAGAAACTCCACAACCGTCGCTTCCTGAAGTCGAACCAGCAGCGTTGCCTCCTGAATGGGCCATTGCCAGATGATTTGAAGGTCGGACAGGATCCAATCCTGGCTGCTTTCATCGCCTTCGGACCTTGAGAATGCGACCTGCAACGGTTGGCCGGTGAATTCCGTCAAATTTTCCGGCAAATCGGCGCTGTATCGAATCTTGCCGTCTTCGGAGGTGATGGTTTCGAAGTTGGTGATTTCATTGGCCGACTCCCCGTTGATCACGAGCCGCACTTCTTTATGGTCGCCTGGAAGGGCATGGTCGCTCCAGAAAACCAATCTGATCCGCCCGCCGCTGCAGCAGGGCGTGTTTTGCGGACATTCCAGCAGCACCGGCTCGCCTGGCGGGAATGTTACGGCGTTCTCGACACCTGTCGCGACAGGGTATTCAGCTTCGGTTTCGGTCCGGTAGAGGGGCGCCTCCAGTTTTTTATAGGCCAACCAATTGCGTGAAGTGATATCGCCGGTCTGCATCCACAAAACCGCCATCGGAATGCCGTCGAGATCCCCGGGCGGATCTGCGCTATTTAAAACGCCTGCAAGGAACTGGCCGTCTAGTTGTGTCCCGCGGAGAAAAGAAAGACCGTAGCCGTTGAAATCGGTGCTGCCTGGCGTTTGGTCGAGCGCTAAGCGGAATGAGAGACCTGTGGCGAATGATATGGGCAGGTTTTGGCTCGCAGCAAAAATATTGCCCAGAGTGTCATAAAACCCGATCTTGACCTGGGCGTCATAGCTCAAGTAGCCACCGCTCAAACCCCTGTAGCGCGCAAACCGTTGATCCGTGACCGCGACAGATAGGGTCACCAAACCGCCTTGCTCGCCGACGCTTGTGATAAGGAGTGCTTGATTACCGTCAACACTCTCGATCGCCACGGTTCCATCAACCGTTTGCCAGTTGTCAAGGGCCCCCTCTTCATCGAAGCGATCCGTAAATTCGTCGATGTACTCGCCGGCAAGGCGCAAGGCATTGTAGTAGATCACTTCCCGGCGGATCTCAGTGTCATCACTCCCGACAACTCCCGTAATGTGGACACGGGCGTCGTTGGTCAGCAGGGCAGGTATGGCGATTGGCGTATTGTCCTGAATGTTCAGCGGTTGACCGGGGTTAAGGGGGTCGCTCACCTGAACGAACTGGTTGGTATCTCTGTTGTTGAAGCGATAGCGAACCGGGTTTTCATAGCCCTGGAGCAGGATCCGTCCATTGCGTAGAGGAAACAGATAACCTTCGTCATTCGCGTAGGTCATCGTGTTGGTCGCTTGGTTGTAGCTGACGATAGTGGTCGCGGGATAAGCGACGGCTCGACTGGATAGACCTCCCTGAAGCCCTTGCTGCAATGTGAAAGTAATGTTGCCATTGCTATCCGCCACGGCATCTGTTGCCACCACCTGCAGGACGGTAGTGTTATCGACAATCCGCAGCGTCTGTGGCTTGTTGAGCGTGTTGAAAATGTGGCTCAAGGGGTCCGAGATATCAGGGTCTTCAAAAAAATCCGGCAAGCTTCCGGGGGGTGCGGTCGTCAGAGACATGGATCCCTCGGCCGTAAGGGCCGGAATTGGATAAAAGTAGGAAAAGACCTTGGTATCGATGCGGCCTAAGTTGCCGGACAGGGTGAACGTTGCGTCATCCAATTCATCCAGGGTGACATAGTTGCTGGTGTCCGTGCGGCTCTCAACAATGCGATAGCCCGATTCCGCCAGCAGGTATGCCTGGTCCGCCAGGTGGCTGTAGACTGCTTGGTGTTCCGATGAACCCACCATGGGCAGAAGGGACGCTGCAAGAACCGAAAAAAACAGGATTGCCGCAATGATTCCGATCAACGCACTACCGCCGATCGTATTGCAACCCGAGGCTGAACAGCTTCGCATCATTTGCCCTGAATCGGATGGGTCCATTTCTCTATTCCTCATGATGCTTTACCTTTGATATGCGCAACTACCGGTTGCGCATGTGGACCCGCGCAGTGAATCGTTGGATATGTGCGGGATTATCGGGCCGTATCAATGCCAGCCCAATCTGAATCACTGATGGACGCGTGTAATCGAACAGTTCCGGCAATTCGCTGGACACTTCAAAATAGCGTAATGAAAAATCACTGACACCATTGATAAGCAAATCGCCGGCGGCTGGATCGGGCGTACCCAAGCCCGCAACAAGCTCCGTGTGAAGCACAACCCGTTGATTGGCGCTGTCAAATTGGATGGCGAAGTAGGGTGTCGCCGAGGGGGTGCCATCGACCTCATACAGGCGTTCGTATATAATGAATGGGTCTGATTCCGTTCTTATTTGCAGAATCCGGGTCAGTTCCATCAGTTCGCGCGTCAACCGGTTCATGGCGAACTGCCCCTCTTGCGCCAACTGCACGTTCGCTCGGCTGAAGGTATAACTCTCCATGGCGGCCACGATGCCCATGCCTGAAATGGCGGCTAAAACGGCCATCAATGCCATGGCAGCGATCATTTCGATAAAGGTGAAACCGCTGCTCCCCAAAGTTGGCAGGGTCAAACGGCTAGCGTTATGTGTCGGGCTGCGATGCATATGCGTTGCGATCCCTAAGGGCCGAACAGGGCTGTCAGTTGATGTTGGGTGCCTTGGATCATGAGCGAAAGCTTCAAGACTGGCGGATGCGGAGAATTCGTACAACTCACAGTTTCTAATCCATCGTCCAGACCGAAACAGATGTCCCGGTGCTCGGCTTGGATGGCGATTCCCGCAGGCAAGAACGGCTTGTCAATCCAATAGCCGCCGCTGTTAATACGCGTAATCAAAGTGTCTAAAACCGGGGAACTTTCGTTTTTCCGCAATTCGCGGTAGTCCGCGATGATTTCTTCCATTACGGTTCGCAATGCAAGGTTTTGCTCCATTATAAGGAGCGGCCGATAGCTGCGCCATGTTTGACCGCTGACCACTTGAGCGATCAGGACCGCTAAAATGGACGATATGATGATGGTCACGAGGATCTCCAGGAGCGTGAACCCTCGTTTGCTGCGAAGCGCTTTGGCGGAATGGGGCATGGTTAATTCACGAATCCCGTGTTTGGCTTAATGCTCAGGCGCATGATTGGTTCATCGGAGTCCTTTGACAGTAAAAATTGCAACTCATCATACTGTTGTGTGACAGGCAGTTGATTGCCATTAACCGGGAGCGTGGATGACCCGGTGCTCGGTATGCCCCATGAATCGAAACTGACCAGGAAGACACCCGACGATCTGATATTGCTGCCATCTGCGATAGTAAGCGCAATATCTTTTTCAAATCCCACCAGGCGCTCGGTTTCGCCTGGAAAGATGTGCCACCGGGTTGCCTGGCCACTGCTGAAAAGCGCATATTGCAATCGATCGAGATCAAACTGGATACCCCAGACCGTACTCGTATTCATGGCCCGGCCCTGGGCGAAACGAATGTGTGTCTTGAGCACTTCGCTGTTCGTCCGGAGGGTTACATCTGTTGGCGGCTGCCGAATGACCGCAACGGTGGCAAAGATACTGATGAAAAGCAGGATCAGGATCACCTCCAGAAAAGTGAAACCCTGATGGTCGTTTCGGCATAATGGGCGCATATCAATTCATAGCAAAATGATGGGTCTGTTGAAATAGGAAAGATTTGGGCGGGTTCGGCATTTATAAATCACCTGAAAGAATCGGATGCCTGATACCGTGCCGGGTACGCTAATCGTGAGATAGGCAAACAAACGGTGATAATGGCGTAAAAAGTGTCAACCTGAGAAGCCAGCCATCACATTCCGTATACCATGCATTCAGCATATGCACGCCAAGTGCGTCGAAGATGTCGATGGCTGACCTTTTTTCAGAATCATCAACCTTAAATGCAAGAATAAACCATATTAGATTTATCGGGGAGGAGTCTTGGTTCCATTAGGTATCGGCCTGTTAAGGAGCTGGAGCTTAGTCACCGTCTCCATCGTCCGAGACATCAGGCAGGCCAGGCCTTGGAATGTCCCTTGTAAGCGTCGCCGCGCCTGAAAGTGCAGAAACGTTGGGTGCTGGTTCAACTGTAAGGGTGATTGGGCCTGTCGTGTCCGCTTCGCCGCCAGTGACGGTCAGGCGGAAATCCCCCATATTGTTTCCATCTGCGTCTGGCGTACCGCCAACGGTTAGTGTGGTATAGCTGATGTTCCTGTGCAACTCCCCTCGTAATAATTCTTGAGCAAAGTAGCCATTCACGCGGGAAATGGCTTCGGCCATTGCGGTTTCCATCGCCCTGGTTTTTGCCTGTTCCTGCAAATCGAAATAACGCGGTACAGCAACCACGGCCAAGATGCTAAGAATGACTAATACAGCAATTATTTCGAGGAGGGTAAAACCGGCATCGTCGAGAACAGTGTTTTTCTTGCGGGGGGTGAGCGGTTGCATTGTAAGGTGCCTCCTAAAGGTTATTTTAAAATATTCCCGACCAGTTTAGTTTGCACTAAATATGCCACAACCTAGAATGGATATCAACGGAATTTTAAAACAATATATAATGAATGTTTACGAATACATAAAGTCTAACTTGGGGATATTTTCCTTGGTATTGAATGTGTGTATGAAAGTGATTTCATCAAAAATTGGAGTTATTATTCCATTGTGTGTTGGCGGTTACGCCTTGGAAGATCAAATCCCATGATCTTCATTGACGGCTATTCATAAATCTTTTCCCCTTCGGCGAACGCTTCGGCCGCATCGTTTTCAAAGTCGCGTTCCGTTTTCCGCGTTTTGCCGGCCAGATACTCCTTGTACCATTCGTGGGCGATGATCATGCTCATCACCTCGTTGGAGCCGGTCCAGATGGATGCCAGGCGCAGGTCGCGGGCGATGCGCTCGACGGGGAACACATTGGTGTAGCCGATGCCACCCATGACCTGCATGGCGTTATGGGCCACCTTCTGGCACGATTCGGTTACGAATTTCTTGGCCTGGCTGACCATCCGGCGGGTTTGCCTGGCGGGCACGCCCGAATCGACCATCCTGGCCGTGGTGTAGATCATGCTGCGGGCGGCGTCCAGGAGCATGGCCGCTTCGGCCACCTGGAAGCTGACGCCCTGGAACTGGGCGATGGGTTGGCCGAAGGCTTTGCGACGGGTAGTGTACGCGGTGGCCACCGCCAGGGCCGGCCGGGCCGCGCCGATGGTCATGGCGGCGGTGCCCAGGCGTTCGGGGATCATCATGGTGTTGAAAACAGCGTACCCGTTGTGGAGTTGGCCGACGATGTTCTGTTTCGGCACCGGTACATCCTTGAACACCACGCGGCCGGCGCCGCCGCCGCGGCTGCCCATGAGGCCGTAAATGTAATCCACATCGACGCCGGGGACGCGGTCCACGATGAAACATGTCAGGGCCTTGTGCGGTTCGGCGGCCGGGTCGGTTTTGGCATAGACGAGAAAATAGTCGGCGCCTTCGGCACCGACGATGAACCGTTTCTGACCGTTGAGGATGAAGTGGTCGCCTTTGTCCTCGGCGGTGGTGGTGGTGCCGAAAAAGTCCGATCCGCCCCGGGGTTCGGTGAGGCATTCGGCGGCAAAGATTTCGCCTTGCAGGAGCGGTTTCACGTACCGCTCTTTTTGATCGTCGGTGCCGTGCAGGATGATGGCGTCGCAGACCAACTCGGCGCCCACGCCGAATACACAGGCGAAAATATAGCCGATGGTGCCGACCTCCTCCATGACCATGCAAGTGGAGACCCAATCCAAGCCGCGTCCGCCCCACTGTTTGGGGTAGCGGACGCCGAACAAATTGCGGCGGCCGGCTTCCTTGAGGAATTCCTTGGGAAACTGGATTTTGTCCTGGTCCATATCCAGGATCATCTGCCGCGGCACCCAGCGCACCAGATCCCGCACCTCTTCACGCAGCGTTTTCTGCTCGTCGGTCATCATGAAATCAAACATGGTTTTCCCCCTCTTTGTGCTTTTTCGAGCTTGTTCTTGGGAAGTGAGATTTTGGACAACATTTCCAATATTTCCTTTCTTCTATCCGCTCTTATAGCTGGCTGCGTCAATCTCATACTTTTTCAGGCGGTGCCAGAGGCTGCGTTCCTTGATGCCAAGACGCTTGGCGGCTTGTTTCTGAATGCCATGGGTTTGGGTGAGGGCGCGGATGATCATATCCTTTTCGAGCATTTGCAGCTGATCGTCGAGGCTTGGGGTGGCATCATCCCCATTTGCGTAGGAGAGGGTGGTGGGAAGCTGGGGTTGGGACTGATGCTGGGTGACGGCCGACGGCAGGTGCTTGGGTTCGATGATGGGGCCTGAAAGGACCGTTGCCGATTGAATGGCATTCTGCAGCTCGCGGACATTGCCGGGCCAGGCGTGGGATGTGAGCAGGTGCATGGTGGCAGGGGCGAACTGCTTGTCCGGGGCGTTCTGGTCGAGAAAGTGTTCGGCCAGCAGGGGAATGTCCTCGCGGCGTTCCCTCAGAGTAGGCAGCTGAATGACGAACACATTGAGGCGGTAAAACAGATCCTGGCGGAATAGGCCTTGTTTGACAAGTTCCGGGAGGTTTTTGTTCGTGGCGGCAATGAAGCGGGCCGCTACCGGGATGGGGTGGATGCCGCCCACCCGCACGATGCGTTTTTCTTCCAGGGCGCGCAACATTTTGGCCTGGGTTTCCAGGGGCATGTCACCGATTTCGTCCAGGAAGAGGGTGCCCTCGCCGGCCAGTTCCACTTTGCCCGGTTTGCGGCTGGTGGCCCCTGTGAAAGCCCCTTTTTCGTGGCCGAACAGTTCGCTTTCCAGCAGCCCTTCGGGGATGGCGGCGCAGTTCATGGCCAGAAAGGGCTTGGCCTGGCGGCGGCTGTGGCGATGAATGCTGTGGGCCACCAGCTCCTTGCCGGTGCCGGTTTCACCGACGATGAGCACGATGGCGTCGGTGGGGGCCACTTTGATGATCTGGTTCAATACGGCGCGCACCAAGGTGCTTTGGCCGACGATTTCCGGAAAGAGCTCGCGGGCTTCGACTTTGCTCAGAATTTCGCTGACCTGGTCGAAAACCCGCGAAAACTGGTGCAGCTCATCGTCACTGGTGGCGGGTAGCCGATCCATGTCCGCACCGATATCCCGCAGCATCCCCATGGTCTGGGTGCGGTCCACAAACTTTTTCACCGGGGCGATGATAAATTTGACGACCAGCAGGCCGCAGGCGAAAGTCAGGAGGGTGAGCACCGTGCCCCACCACAGCAGCGGCCATTCGGGAGGTTGTTGGCGGTCCAGGTAGAAACGGGTCAACTGGTAGGCCGACAGGAGCGACAGTATGGTCAGCCCGGCGAATATCACCGGGATGATCACATAAAGGTTGATATTGAAGCGCAGATCTTTCATTCATCCACCAACGTTTTCACCCGGTCCGTCAAACACCCGGAAAAGTGGGGAACATGCGTTTCGTTCCTGCCTCTGTTTATCAGCGCACGACACGCGAAAGATCCCACATGGGCATGTAGATGGCCAGTGCAAAAAAACCGATGACAATGGCCATGCCGACGATGAGGATGGGGCCGAGAGAATCGTTGAATCGTTTGACCGCGTGGGACAGTTCCCAGTCATAGTGGGCGGCGATCTCGTTGAGCATCTCCTCCAGGTTGCCGGATTCCTCGCCGATGGCCGTCATGTTGATGACGATGGGGGTGAAGTACCGGGACTGGCGCAGGGGTTCGGCGATGCCGCGGCCTTCCTCCAGCCGCTCCATGAGCTGGGTGAACTCCCGGGCGATGGCGCTGTTGTTCACCGTGTCGGCCAGAATGCGCATGGAGTCCAGAATGGCCACACCGCTGGATTGCAGGATGGAAAAGATGCTGGCAAACCGGGCCATGGCCGCTTTGCGGAACAATGGTCCCAGCAGGGGCAGGTTGAGGAGCAGCGTGTCCTTCTGCAGCCGTCCGTTTTCGGTCCGCAGGAACAGGACCAGGAACGTCACCGCCGTCACCAGCACCACGGCCATGATGATCCAATAAGCCATGAACAGGTCGTAGATCATGATGGTGATCCGGGTCAGCAACGGCAGCTCCAGTCCGGAACGCAGGAAGATGGCCGAAAACTTGGGGATCACATAAGTGAGCAGGATGAAGAAGGCCAGCGCCAGGAAAGCGAGTACGATGGCCGGGTATTGCAGGGCGGAGCGGATCTCGCTGCGGATCTTGTGCTCGTGCTCCAGGATGTAAATCAGCCGGTCCATTACCTCGGGCAGGGCGCCGCTGGCCTCGCCGGCGCGCACCATGCTGCAATAGAGCGGTGAAAACACGGCCGGGTGTTTGCGGAAAGCCTCGTGGAGGCTGGCGCCCCGGGTGATATCCTGTTCCATGGCAATGACCACTTTTTTAAGGCGCGGGTCTTCGCTCTGGGTCTCCAGGGTGCGCAGCAGGGTCAGCATGGGTATGCCGGCCCGGATCATGGTCCGGAACTGCTTGGTGAACAGAATCAGTTCCGGCACGCGAACCGGTCGCAGGCGGCCGGCCAGGGTTTCGAAAAAGCGTTGGAGGCCGGGTGCTTTTTGCACACGCACTTTGTCGGGAATCAGGCCGTTGCCCATCAGCATCAGGTTGGCCGCTTCCAGGCTTTCGGCCTCCAGAGAGCCGGAAATGGTGGCGCCGCTCTGGTTGATGGCTTGGTAGCTGAATATGGGCATGGTGCGCTCCGTGGTTCGTCCGAGAAATTATAGCTTAATGGATTGCGAATCCTTACATCATCACTGCCGAGGCCGCTTCGTCCAGGGTGGTGATCCCCTGGGCCACTTTGTCGGCGGCGTCCTCCTTGAGGGTGCGCAGCCGTCCCGACTGCTGGGCGGCGCGGGTGATTTCCTGGGCCGAGCAGCGTTTGAGGATCATCGCCTGCACCATCTCGTCGATCAACAGCACCTCGAAGATCCCGGTGCGGCCCTTGTATCCCTTATCCATGCAGTTAAAGCAACCGTTGCCCTTGACGAAATTGGCGCCCAGCACGCGGTCCAGTCCCCAGAACTTCAAGGCGGCCTTGGGCGGATCATGGGGTTTTTTGCAGTAAGGGCACACCTTGCGGACCAGGCGTTGAGCAATGGAAACCAACATAACCGAGGAGACCAGGAACGGCTCCACCCCCATGTCGATGAAGCGTGTGATGGCGCCTGCGGCGTCGTTGGTGTGAACCGTGCTCAGCACGCGGTGGCCGGTGAGGGCGGCCTGCACCGAGATTTGGGCGGTTTCGGCATCGCGGGTTTCGCCCACCATGATAACGTCCGGGTCCTGGCGCATGAGGGAGCGCAGGCCGCTGGCAAAGGTCATGCCCGCCTTGCGGTTCAATTGGATCTGGCGGATCTTGCCCACCCGGTATTCCACCGGGTCTTCCAAGGTCAGAATGTTAATGTCCGGCTGGTTGATGCGCTTGAGAATGGCATAGAGCGTGGTGCTTTTACCACTGCCGGTGGGCCCGGTGCTCAGGATCATGCCGTAAGGTTTGAAGATCGTCGCCTCCAGCTTCTCGATCTCCGTCTCGCCCATGCCGAGCTCTTCCAGGGAGTAGATGCCGCTGCTGGTGTCCAACAGTCGCAGCACCATGTTCTCGCCGTAAATGGTGGGGATGGTCGATGCCCGGATATTGATCTCCTTGTTGTCCATGCGGATGGTGAAGCGGCCGTCCTGGGGAATGCGGGAGAGGGCGATGTCCATGTTGGCCAGGATTTTAAGGCGCGAGACGATGAGCAGGTGCATCGATTTGGGCGGCGCCGGCACCTCGTGCAGCTTGCCGTCCACGCGGAACCTGACCTGCACGCGATCCTTTTCTGGACTGATGTGCACATCGCTGGCCCCTTCGCGCACCGCCTGGGAGAGAATGGAGTTGACCAATCGAACCACCGGCGCCTCTTCGGCCATATCTTGCAGGGAACGCACCTCGAGATCCTCCACGGTGCGCTCCTTTTCGCCGTTGGGCGTCTGCTCGATCTCCATCTCCTCCATACGTTCGAGCATGCCGCCCATGGTCGAATAGGTGCCATACAGGCTGCCCATCAGATGGTTCCACTCCTGGTAGGTGCAGATGACCGGCTCCACCTCCATGTTCGTATACACTTCGATGGCGTCCAGGGCGCCGATATCGGTGGGGTCGGTCATGGCCACGGTGACCAGGTAGTTGGTGCGGGCCAGGGGGATGGCCTGGTATTTCTGGACCATCTCCAAGGGCAGCAGTTCGGCCAGGTGCATGTCGATGGGGTAGTTGTCCGGGTAGTACTTGGTGATCCGCAACTGACGGGAGATCAGGTCGGCGATCTGGGCGCCGCCCACAATGCCTTCCCGCACCAGAAACTGTCCCAGCTTCATGTTGCTGCGTTTGTGGTCCGTCACGGCCTGCTTGAGCTGCTCCTCGGTGATCAGCCCCGCTTCCAACAGCATTTCACCCAGACGTTTCCTGTTTTTCACATCAATCGTCCTTTACCACTGTGAACCGCAACCCCGCATCGGGCGCCCAATGGGTGGCCAGACTCAGGGGGGCGGTTTCGGTGCGTTTTTTTTCCTGCAGGTCACGGAGTGCCGCCTGGAGCGTATCCCGTTCGGCCAGTACCGTCCAATTGCCTTGCCGGTATGCGGGAACCAGGGTGTCCGGCAGGGTCGGAAAGGCGATGCGGTCCTCCAGTTCGATGACGTCCGGATTGCTGATCTGGGGATTGGCTGCCAAAACCATCCGCATGTAGCGGGTGGCGCCACTGCCGTATATGGCGCGGACCATGCCTTGCAGCGTATCGCCCGGTTGGACCACTACATGCCCGAGTAATGGGGGTGGTTCGGGGCGCACGACGTCCGAATTTTCTTGGGGAGATTCGACGGCGGCCAGGTCCGGTGTGACGGGCAGGTTTATCGGGGACTCCGGATCCATCCGGGATGCCGGTGAAAAGCGCGCCGGGTCCGGTCCGGTGCGTCCGGGTATTTCATCGTCGGCTGCAGGAGCATCGCCTGCGTGCGTCGGCATGCCGGACATCGCGCTGGTATCAGCCCCCACGGGATGGTCGACCCTATCCGGCACGGGCAATGCCGCTTCTTCTTTGACGTCGACGGCGGCTGTTGATTGGGCGCTGGCCGCCAACTGCCCGGTGGCCGGCACCTTGAAGGCGGCGTTCAGCGATTCCCGGGGTGGCCCGCTGAGCAGCCGGGGCAACAGGAGTGCCACCAGGATGGCCACGACCGCCACAGGCAGGGCCAGGGCCAATCGCTTGCGCCAATGCGTTGCTTCGGGCAGCATCCGCTTGCGGCAGGCATGCACCAGGCGCCATCCCACCCGTTGTCGATTCTGGATGATCAAGGCCAGAAGACACTGATGGCACAGGTGGATGATGCGGCGCGGATATCCGCGTGTGGCCCGATGAATGGCCCACAGCGCCGGACCGCTGAACAACGTCGGGGGTTTGGCGGTGGCGCTGGCCAGTTTGATCCGGTGGCGGATCATGCGGCGGGTTTCGGCCAACCCCAACGGGGTCAGTCGGTAAAACAGGTTGATGCGGTCGGCAAAGTTGGGATGTGACCGCAGCAGCCCTTCCAACTCCTGCTGGGCGAAAATGACGATCTGCAGCAGTTTGAATTGGTTGGTCTCGAAATTGAGCAGTTCCCGCAGCATTTCAGCTACCGCGGCGGACATTTTCTGGCCTTCGTCGATAATCAGTACCAGTGTGTGTCGGCCTTCGACCCCTTTGGCGAAAAGGGCCTGCTTGATCCGCTCCTTGACCCTGGCCACATCACCATGGGTGGTGGTGTCGGTAGATTCTCCGTACAGCATCTGGTGTAGAAGGTGGAGAAAGGCGGCGGGATCATCAAACGACGGATCCAGGATCAGATGCGGTTCCATCTGCGGGTCGGCGTCCAGGCGGCGGATCAACTCCCGGCACAGGGTGGTTTTGCCCGTGCCGACTTCGCCGATCACCACATTGAGACCGCGTCTGAGGCGCAGGGCCAATTCCAGCTTTTGCAGGCAGCCGACATGCTGCCGGGATTCGAAAAAGGCGTCCGGGTCCGGTGTGTTGCCAAACGGTTCCCGCTTGAGCTGCAAAAGGGTATAGTATTCCATTTAGTTGTCGGACGCCGCCGGTTGTTCGGCCACGACGGGCCGGGTTTTGAGAATATGGGGCGTAATGAAAATCAACAGCTCCTGCATCTCATCGCTCTTGCCCGTGTTTTTGAAGAAGTGGCCCAGCAGCGGAATGTTGCGCAGCCATGGCACCCCGGCTTCGCTGTTCTGGGTGGTGTTCTTTTTTAGCCCGCCGATCACCGTGGTTTGACCGTCGAAAAGGATTACGTTGGTGGAAGCCTTTTTGGTCACGATGGTCGGGTAGGTGAGCACCGTTCGGGAAAAGTCCACCTCATTCTTGGTTGTCAGGATTTCCAGCTTGAGCACATCGTCCTGGATCACATAGGGGGTTACCTCCAGGCTGAGCAGCGCCTCTTTATAAATGACGTTGGAACTGTCGCTGAGCACCACCGGGATGGGCACCTCGTCGCCGCTTTCGATCACCGCCTTGGTGTTGTCCAGGGTGGTGATCGAAGGGCTGGACAGGATGTTGAGCACCCCTTCCTCTTCCAGGGCCGACAGTTGCAATGCCAGAAGGCCGCTGGTCCCTTCCGTGATGAGGCCCAAAAAGAGCCCGGCGCCATCGGTGGTGGCATTGCTCAGGTTGGCCGGGAAATTGATCCCTGTGCCGGCAGGCGGATCGAGGCCGGGACTGGAGCCGGGTCTCTGGCCACTGACCGCGCCGGTGGCATTGGGGGAAACCCACCATGACCGGTTGCTGTTTTGATAAAGGCCACCCCATTGCACCCCGAGTTGCCGCGCGGTGCTGCTGGTGGTCTCCACGATGTGGGCCTCGATATGGATCTGGGGAGTGGGCCGGTCCAGGGCCTTGATCATGGGGATGATCTTGTCGATGTCGCTGGGGGTGGCCTGGACAATGAGTGAATTGGTGTGGGTGTCGACCATCACCGTTCCCACCGGTTCACCGGCCTGCTTGGCGCTGAGCACTTTGGAAATGTTTTCCCGCAGCCGCTCCGCGCTGGAAAAATCCACCGGGATGATGGTGGTCACCAGGGGCGCCTGGATCTGAAGCTCCCGCCGCTTGGCCTGGATACGCTCTTCGGCTTCCAGGTTTTTCAGATTGCGCTCTCTGTCCTCGATGGTGACGATGCGCACAATTTCCCCCTCCCACTCGTAGTCCAGCCCCTGGGAGTTGAGAATGCCCATGAATACCTGGTCCCACGGCGCATTGGTGACATTGA
>JAGTVD010000391.1 GCA_018224505.1 Desulfatitalea sp.
CCGGCCGCGGTCGCTTTTTCGCGGAACTGCCGGCTGCCTTCGCGGCGGCCCATCAGCCAGAAGAGTACCACCTTGCCTGCCTGGCGGGCGCGTTGCTGCATCACTTCGAAGTCGGGCATGTCCGCTTCTAAACCGGCCACGAAGTGGATCACCAGGGCGTCCACGCCGGGGTCTGACAGCGCGCCGGCGAAGGCGCACTCGAAGGCCGTGCGGCGGCCGTTGCGCGCCACGGCAGGAAAGAGGTCGATGGGGTTGGCCACGGGCATCCAGGGCGGAAAGACTTTGCTGACTGCCTGCCGGGTCTCCTCGGTGAGGGTGGCGATGGGGATGCCGTTTTTCTCCAGGGCGTCGCACATCAGAATGCCGGCGCCGCCGCTGAGAGTCAGGATGGCGGTGCGGCAGGCCGGGTTCATGTGTGGGATCATGGAGAGGGTCCTGGCCATGTCCATCATCTGGAAGATGCCGTCGGCCATGGCCACGCCGGCCAGGGAGAGCACGCTGCCGAGCAGGCGCGCGTTGCCGGCCAGGCTGTAGGTGTGGCTCATGGCCGCGGTGGCGCCGGCCTGGCTTTGGCCACCCTTGAGCAGCACGATGGGTTTGGCGGCCTGGCGCGCCAAGCGGGCGAACCGCCGGCCGCGGGGGATCGATTCGAGGTAGAGGGCGATCACATCGGTTTGCTCGTCCTGGAGAAGATATTCGAGCACATCGCACTCGTCCACATCGGCCCGGTTGCCAATGGAGCAGGCTTTGGCGACCCCGATGCCCCGGCGGCCGAGTTCGGCCAGGAAGATGGCGGACATCATGCCGCTCTGGACAATCAGGGAGATGCGGCCCGGCAGCAATCCTTCCTGGCGGATGGCCGGGTGCATGAAGGTGAAGAAGCGGCGGTTGGGGATGTCCACCAGTCCCATGCAGTTGGGCCCCCAGAGACGCATGCCGGCGTCGCGGGCGATGGTGTTGCAGCGGGCCTGCAGGGCGATGCCGTCCGGGCCGGACTCGGAGAAGCCCGCGCTTTCGATGATCACCCTCAGGATCCCTTTGGCGGCGCACGCTTCCAATACCCCTGGCACCGCTTCGGCCGGCACCAGCACGATGGCCACATCCACCGGTCCGTCGATGGCGGTGACGGACGGGAAGCAGGGCAGGCCTTCGATTTCCGTGTAATTGGGATTGACCGGGTAGATGTCCCCTTCAAAACCGTTGACCAGGTTTTTGACCACATGGTTGCCCAGGTTCTTGCCGCTTGCCCCGACCACCGCGACGCCGTGCGGATTGAAAAATGTCTCCATGGTACGCCCCATACAATTTTCTTTCATTAACGGCCCATTGGCGGTCCGTTGTTCTTTGCTTATTTCTTCCCCCGCGCCCGGGCCCGCTCCGTGACGTGGGCGATGGCCAGTTCGGTGGCCACCTGCCGGCCCAAGGCTTCGGACGGGGCAAAGCGGCGCACGAAATCGATCTCTTCGTCGGTGGGCCGTTCGGTCTGGCCCAGGTCGGGGGCGATTTTCAACTCCCAGGGTATCTCCTCAAGGACGTCGTCCACTTTGACCCCCGGATGGATTTGGGCCAGGTACATCTCCTTGGTCTGGTCATCGAAGCGGAACACCCCCTTTGTGGTGAGCAGCATGGAGGGGCCGCTGCCCTCGGGGAAGAGGCCCGAGCGGTCGCGGCTGTCGCCACCGTCCAGGTAGCCGGGGGAGGTGAAGTAGTCCAGCTTCTCCACGAACTGTCCGCCGCGCAGGGTCAGGACGGTTTTTTTGCTGTAGGAGATGAAATCGGCGGCGCCGCCCGACCCGGGTAGCCGCAGGGTTGGTTTTTCGTAGTCACCGATGCAGGTGGTGTTCACGTTGCCGAACTTGTCTACCTGTCCGACCCCCAGAAAGCAGACATCCACGAACCCCCGGTAGGTCATGGTAAAGGCGGTGAAGAGGTCGGTGGCGTAGGAGAAGCCGCGGCAGGAGTGGGCATCGGCGATGTGGTTCAGCGGCACCAGGGGCTGGAAATCGATAATGCCGGACTCCATCATCAGGGTGGCGTGGGGGGCGTACAGCGCCTTGGCGAGGGCGCCGGCCGTGGTGGGCAGTCCGACGCCGAGGATGACGTTCTGATAGTCCTTGATCTCTTTGGCGCAGGTGATGATCAGCAGTTCGTTGAGGGTGTATCCTTTACTCATAAAGCATGCCCCTTTCCGCCATGACCGTTTCGATCTGTTCAAGGGTCAGCCCGAGGACCCGGTTGTGACCGGTTTCGTCCCAGACCGATGTGAAGGCCGCACCGTAGTTGGCCGGGGCCGAGTAGTACGCTTTGGCCCGCAGCTTGTCCATCATGCCGATACCGTAGCGGGCGCTGTAGTGGTCGATGTACGCTTCCCGGTCGGGGCAGCCGTAGACCCACTCGTCCATCCAGGCTTTGGCGCCGTCGGCGGTGGCGTTGGCCTGGGTAAACATGCCATAGAAGAAGCGGTCCGAGTTGTAGTAGCCCAGCACTTCGGTGGGATGGGCGCCCCAGGGCACCTGGACCACGGCATCCACCCGGAAGGCGGGGATGATGGTGAAATGGGGGCTGGACTGGATGATGTCGTGCTCGACAATCTCTTCGCAGGAGACAATGATGCGCTTGCTGCACAGCGCGGCGGCGGCCACGCTGCCCATGGAGCCCCAGTACTGGGCGTTGCCCAGCTTGTCGGCGCGCTGGACGTGGATGATGCACACATCGGGGTTGGCGGCGGGCACGGTCAACACCTGCTTGCCGGTGTAGGGGCAGGGGATCACCCGGTATTTGTCTTCGCCCATGAAGCCCCGCTTGCGGAACAAATCGGTGGCCATCACCCCTTCGAGCACCGGGATGAAGGAGAAGCCGTGCATGCCGGCCATCAGCCGGGCGTTGTAGTTGAAGTTGGTGTAATCCTCCATCTCCAGGGTGCCGGCCTGCAGGGCGCGCTCCACCGCGCCGCCGCCCTTTTTGCCGCCCGAACGCATCACGTAGGTGGTCACCAGGCGATCCACGCAGCGGGCGTTGATCAGCATTTCCACATCCATGATGCCCGATTGGGAGTAGAGGGTGAATCCCCGTTTGCCCTGGCGGCAGATTTCGAACACCAGTTCGATGCAGGTGCCGACAGTGTAATTGCCGATGATCAGCTGGTCACCGTCATGGACGAAGCGCGCGATGGCTTCCTGCGCGTTCATGACCTTGTTCTCGTTGTGGTTCATGCGTCGTTCTCCTTTTCCGCCAATCCGCGCAGCTGCCGGCAGGGGTTGCGTTCGATGAATGAGCCGGCCACATGGGTCTCTTTTTCTTCCCGGATCTGAATTTTCATGAACTGCTTCTCCTTCATCGTAAATCCCCCTTGGTGCCTGAAGGGTGAAGGTTGGGGCGCCAACGGATGGTGGTGGCGCATCGGTCGTGATGCTCGCTGACAAGGATCCGGCGCCGAACGAACGCGCAATGTCTGAATCCGCCTCTCAATCTACACCATTGGAGCGTGGAATACAATCACTGGGAAGGGGTGGGTTGCCGATTGGCTATATGGAGCTAAATACCTTTATTCCGGCGGGTTGCAAGAAGTTGGGATGGTCATTCGTACGACGATGCCGGACCGTGGTTCCGTAATTGGAACATCAGGTCACATCTGGCGGGCGTTGGCGAGCAGGTTTTTGCTGATGGCCAGGTTCATGCCCCGATGGATCAGCTCGTGGGGCCCCTCATGGAAGGGCAGGTAGACCAAGCGGTAGCGGCGGGCGGTTATTTGCATCGTCCGCAACAGGTCCTCCAGCCGCTTGCGCGGGCGCACGAAAACGGTGAGGATCAGTTTTAGGCTCTCCACCGCTTCCTGAATCGGAAGGTTCACACCGTGAACAGCTGCGGCCGCTTCAGGGTAGCCGGCCACATGCCGCTCCACGGGCTGGGAGGCGGTTACGTGGGCGCCAAAGGAGAGAAACCGGTGGGGGCGGACCTTGAAGGCTGGCGCCCAGAAGTAAAAGCGTTGCTCGTCCATACCCGGCTGGACCACTTTGGGCAGGTTGGCCACCCGGATCAGATCGGCATAATTTTCCAGGGTCATACCGGTGATGTCGGCTTGGATGCGCCAGAAAGGCATGTAGACCATCTGCTCTTCCGAACCGGCGACATAGGCGGTGCGCAACTGTTCCAGTTTGCCGTTGCGGGCCCACCACACGGTCTGGCAGTTGGGGCAGGCCAGGGCCAGGGCGTCGCTGATGCCTTCCAGATCCCATCCGCATTGGGGGCACAAGGTGGGGATGAAGTTGATGGGCCAAGCGGGCGGCTCATGGTCCTCCAGTAGGGGGGCGATGCCCTCGGCTGATCCGCTGGGCACCGCCTCGTTCAAAATGGCGTCCATCAAGCGCCCTTTCAAATAATAGGGGGCGTAGAGAAGGCTGAGGGTTTCACCGATGTGGGCCTGGTGCAAAATGGGTTTGGGCAGGTTGGCCCGGAACCGTTGGTTGAGTCCTGTCATAAGCTCGGCTTGTGTGAGCTGGGGTTTGAGATAGGTGCCCCCGGGCCGGGCTACGGCGAATTGCAGTTTCTGGGTCTGGCTGCGAAAACCGACGTTGACGGGAAAGTGGTGCGTGGCAATGGCCTGTTGGCTGATATCGGTGAACCGCTGGTCCATACCCCCCGGGTAACAGGAAAAGAACATCCCTTTGAATCGCCAATAGGGGACATAGATCAAATCCGTGCCTTCCGGCGCCCGGCTGGGCAGCACATAGCGGAATACCTCGGGCACGTGCAGATAAGACCCCACCCGGCAAAAGCCGCACCGCACCAGGCGATCCGTCTCTTCCAACTCCGCAGGGGCACCGCATTGGGGGCATTGGTGTTCGATTATGAAGGATGGCATGGTTCGCCTTCTTTCACGAATATTTCTCCCCGCACTGGGTGCAGAACTTGGCGTCTCCCAGGTTTTCGGCGCCGCATTGGGCGCACTTTTTGGGTTGGGGTTTGTCTTCCGCTTTGGCGCCGCAGCGGGAGCAGAAGAGGGCCCCGGGGGTCAGGTTCTTGCCGCATTGGGTGCACTGCTGGAAGACCAGTTGCTGGTGGCCGCACATGGGGCAGAATTTGGCGTCCACGGGGATCATCTGGGTGCACTCCGGGCATTTGGCGTCACCGGCAGCAGGGGCCGGGCTTGCGCCGGCGCGTCCCTGGGCCATGGGGTGGGCGAAGTATTGGGCCAGCATGGCCGGCATCATCAGGCCCAGCCCGGCGCCCATGCCCTGACCGCTGGCATCGCCCTGAGCGGCCTTTTCCATGGCCATGGCCGCCTTCATCTGCATCAGTTTGTTCATGTCGTTGAAAACGCCCATGCGGCTGCGGTCGTCGATGGCCTGCTGCACTTCGGGCGGCGGGGTCACCGCATTGGTGTACAGGTGGGTCAGGCCCAGCCCGAAGTGGGAGAAATCCTCCTGCAGGCGCTTGGCCAGGCCGTCGGAGAATTCGTCATACTTGGCCGGCAAATGAATGACCGAGTCGATGGTTTCGCCCATGTAATCGTTGAATCGAGACACGATCACCCGGTTGAGATACTCTTCGATGGCCTCCGTGGTGAAGATGCCCTGGGTGCCCACCATGCGGTTGATGAATAGCACCGGCTGCACCACCTGCATGTTGAAGACACCGAAAGCGCGCAACCGGATCAGGCCCAGCTCGCTGTCCTTGAAGGCCACGGGGTCCCGGGTGCCCCACTTGAGGTTGGTGAACACCTTCATGTTGACGAAGTACATTTCAGCCCGCAGCGGGCTGGTCATACCCCAGGGGATGCTGGCGATCTTGGTCAAAATGGGGATGTTGGCCGTGATCAAGGTGTGCCGGCCCGGCCCGAAGGCCTCAACGGCCTTGCCTTTGTAAAAAAAGACCCCGACCTGGCTCTCACGCACGGTCAACTGTGCGCCGAACTTGATCTCGCCGGACCCCTGTTCGGGCAGGCGGTTGACCAGGGTTTGGCCCGAATCGTCAAACCACTCAAGGTTTTCCAAGAATATCAGATTATTGCCTTTCATGCGAATCTCCTTTAATAGGGTGATGAAGGATTATCGGTCATGAAGCGGTCGAACTTTAGTGCCGGAGACGCAGCGGGCCGACCGGCCGGCGCGCAACGCGCGAGGACATTAGCGCATCAGCAGGGCGGGACACAAGGGGAGATGATCGCGGGGATACGGACATTTGCAAAGTTTCGAACGGTTATTATTATCCGGAATCTGCATTTGAAATTCATTCGCCCGGTGAGCAGCGGCGGGGGTGGGATCGGTGGCCATCGGTATGGCGCTGTTTCCGGATGCCCGCAATGCGAACCGCCGGGAAAAGGAGATAGGATTATGGCAAAAGCCGTTGTCATCAACAGTGACGAGTGTGTCGGCTGCGAAGCATGCGTGGAGCTTTGCGGCGAGGTGTTCGCCTTTAACGAGGATGAGCAGAAAGCCGAAGTCATCCTGCCCCAGGGGGGCCCCGAGGATTGCATCGAAGAGGCCATCGAAACCTGTCCGGTGGAGTGCATCAGCTGGGAAGACGAGTGAGGCCGGCACGGCCGATCAACCCATAAACAACAGGGGCAGGTCCGAGCGCCTGCCCCTGTTGGCGTGATCACCTATAATGAATGGGGTACACTGGGAACAAATGATCCTTGCCTACGCTTGCGCCCTGCCCACCCGATGTGCTATTTTCCCGGCACCTCTTACCCACGCAGCCGTTTGATTCACCTCTGAATAAACAAGGATGGCGGATGCAATGCTCCGACGGATAGTGCGATGGACATTCGTTTTACTGCTGGTGGCCGGTGTGGTTTTTCTGATCTGGCGGGCCACCCGTCCCCAACCGGTGGAGGTCGTGGTCAGAGTGGTGGAGCGCGGCATCGTGGAACGCACGGTGGCCAATACCCGGGCCGGGACGGTCAAGGCGTGCCGGCGCGCCAAGCTGTCGCCCAGCGTAGGGGGGCAAATCGCTTTTCTGCCCATTCAGAAGGGTGATCGGGTCGAGCAGGGCCAGGTGCTGCTCGAGTTGTGGAACGACGACCTCAAGGCTCAGGCCGTGCTGGCCGAGCGTGAGGCGGAGGCCGCCGGCAGCCGTGCCCGGGCCGCATGTCTGAAATCCGACGTAGCCCAGCGCAACGCCGATCGCCTGCTGCGGTTGCGCCAGGCGGATGTGGTCAGCGAAGAGCGCACCGAGAATGCGGTGGCCGAGGCCACTGCATTACAAGCCGAATGCCAGGCCCGGCGCACCGAAACGCGTGTGGTGGAAGCAAAGATGGCGATATCGCGGGCCAATATTGCGCGGACACGCCTGACGGCCCCCTTCGACGGGGTCATCGCCGAAATCACCGGTGAGCTGTTCGAATTTGTCACCCCTTCGCCCATCGGCATCGCCACGCCGCCGGTGGTAGATATCCTGGACAACACCTGTTTCTATGTCACTGCACCCATCGATGAGGTGGATGCATCCGGCATCGCCATGGGCATGCCGGCCCGCGTGACCATCGATGCCTTCCGGGGGCAACGTTTCCAGAGCCATGTGCGGCGTCTTGCCGACTATGTGTTGGATATCGAACGCCAGGCCCGCACGGTGGATGTGGAGGCCGCCTTCGACCGGCCCGAGGACCTGGAAAAACTGCTGGCCGGCTACAGCGCCGACATCGAGGTGATTCTGGATGTGCGTTCCGACGTGGTGCGGGTGCCCACAGAAGCGGTTCTGGAGGGACGCCGGGTGTTTGTGTTTCTCGACCAAACGGGCCGCCTGGAGGCGCGGGAGATCGACACCGGGCTTGCCAACTGGGACTGGACCGAGGTGCGTGGCGGCTTGGCGCCCGGGGATTGGGTGGTGGTGAACGTCGACCATCCCGGGATTCGGGACCAGGCCATCGCCCGTCGCCTGGAGCGTGCGCCGTGATCCACCTGGAGGTCATCGAACGCGTTTTTCAGGTGGGGGACGAGTGGGTGCATGCCCTGCGCCAGGTCAGTCTGCATGTCGCCCGGGGTGAGTACCTTTCCATCATGGGGCCATCGGGCTCCGGCAAATCCACCCTCCTGAACATCATCGGGTTGCTCGACCGACCGGACAAGGGCAGTTACCGCCTCGAAGACCGGGATATCACCGATTTGAGCGACCGGCAGCAGGCAGCGCTGCGGCGGCACAAGATCGGTTTCATATTTCAATTTTTTCACCTGATTCCGCGCCTGACCGCCGCCGAGAACGTGGAGCTGCCGCTGACCTTGGCCGGTATAGTGCCGGCCGAGCGCAAACAGCGGGTGGCCGTCGCTCTGGAGCGGCTCGGGCTGGCCGACCGCGCCCGGCACCGTCCGGATCAGCTATCCGGTGGCCAGCGTCAACGGGTGGCCATTGCCCGGGCCACCATCATGCGGCCGGCCCTGGTGCTGGCCGACGAGCCCACCGGCAACCTGGATCGTGCCTCGGGTCAGGACGTGATCGACACCATCGAGGCCCTCAACGGCGAAGGCATCACAGTGGTGATGGTAACCCACGATCCCGAACTGGGCCGGCGCACGCGTCGTCAGGTGCAAATGATGGACGGACGTATCGTGCAAGACACGGGGGCGGCGCATGACACCCGGTGATGTCACCCGTTTCTGCTTCCGGGCGATGACGGGTTACCCGTTGCGTACCAGCCTGATGCTGCTGGCCATGGCCATTGGCGTGGCTGCTGTGGTATTGCTCACCGCCCTGGGCGAGGGGGCGCGTCGCTATGTGGCCCAGCAGTTCACCTCCCTGGGGACACACCTGCTTATCGTGTTGCCGGGGCGATCGGAAACCGTGGGCGGCCCCCCTCCGCTGATGGGTGAAACCCCCCGGGACTTGACCGTCGACGATGCCATGGCGCTGGTGCGCAGCAGCGCCATCCGCCGTGTGGCACCCATCATGGTGGGGTCGGCGCCGGTGAGTCGCAGCGGCCGCAGCCGCGATGTGATTGTGATGGGCTCCACGGCATCCCTTTATCGGGTCCGCAACCTGGCCATGGCACGGGGCCGCTTTCTGCCCGATGGGGAAGTGGATCGAGCCGATGCCGTGGTGGTGCTGGGGCACACTTTGAAGAATGAACTGTTCGGTAATGAACCGGCCGTCGGTGGCTTCGTGCGCATCGGGCAGCGTCGTTTCCGCGTGATCGGCGAGTTGGCCCGGCAGGGGGAGTCCCTGGGCTTGGACATGGGGGACATTGCCATCATACCCGTGGCCTCCGCCCAGGCCCTCTACAATCGTGCTTCCCTGTTCCGCATCCTTGTCCAGGCCAGCGGCCGGGAGGCCGTTGCCCGGGCCGAGCAGGCCATCCTGGATATCATCCGGGAGCGGCACGATGGTGAAGACGATGTCACCGTCATTACCCAGGATGCCATGCTGGCCACCTTCGATCGCATTTTCCAGGCCCTGACACTGGCGGTGGCCGGCATCGCCGGCATCAGTCTGGCGGTGGCTGGTATCCTGATCATGAATGTGATGCTCATCGCCGTTTCCCAGCGCACCGGCGAAATCGGCCTGCTCAAGGCCGTGGGTGCTCCCGGCGGGCAGATTCTGCGGCTGTTCCTGGCGGAAGCGGCCATGCTCTCGATCCTGGGCGCCGCTGCCGGCCTGCTGCTGGCGGCCGCCGGGCAATTGGGGTTGTCCCGCCTCTTTCCGGACTTCCCCGTGGCTGTCCCGGTCTGGGCACCCATAGCAGCGGTGGGGGTCGCCATAGGCACCGGTCTGTTGTTCGGTGTGCTACCCGCCCGGCGGGCCGCCAGAATGGATCCCGTGGCCGCTTTGTCAAGGCGGTGAGCGGTGGTTGTCGGGGCAACCGAACAACCAAACAACCGACAAACCAACCAACCAACCAACCGACAAACCAACCAAAGAGCGTTCCCATGTTTCTGCGTGATGCTGTTACCCTATCGCTCCAGGCGGTTTTCAGCCACCGCTTGCGCAGCTTTTTGACTGCCCTGGGAATCGCAGTGGGCATTGCGGCGGTGGTTTTGCTCACATCGCTGGGGGAGGGGATTCATCGGTACGTGTTGTCCGAGTTCACTCAGTTCGGCACCAACCTTATCGGCATCACGCCGGGCCGGGCGACCACTACCGGCTTTTCCGGCGGCGTGATCAGCAATGTGCGGCCGCTGACCATTGCTGACGCCATGGCCCTGGAGCGGTTGCCGCGGGTGATTGCCACCGTGCCGGTGGTGCAGGGCAACGCCGCGGTGAAATACGGTTCGCGCAGCCGGCGCACCTTTGTGTTCGGGGTGGGCCCGGCGGTGCCGGTCGTATGGCGCATGGAGGTGTCCCAGGGACGGTTTCTGCCCGCCGATGACCCCCGGGTGGCGCGTCCCTTTGTGGTCTTGGGCAGCAAGGTCAAGGATGAGTTGTTCGGCAGCGAGAACCCCCTGGGGCGGGCCATCCGCATCGGCGGCGAGCAATTTAGGGTCCTGGGAGTGATGACCAGCAAAGGTCAATTGCTGGGCTTCGATCTGGACGACGCGGTCTTCATTCCGGCCGGCCGTGCCCTTGCCCTGTTCAACCGCGACAGTTTGATGCAGATCGACCTGCTTTTTGCCGAGGGGAGCAATTCGGAGGAGGTTGCCCGCCGGGTGCGTCAACTGCTCATCGAACGCCACGGCGACGAAGATGTCACTATTGTCACCCAGGACCAGATGCTGGAAGTGCTGGGTTCCGTGCTCAACATCCTCACTTTGGCCGTGGGGGCCCTGGGCGGCATCTCCCTGCTGGTGGGTGGGGTGGGCATTCTGACCATCATGACCATTGCGGTGCACGAACGCACCGGGGAGATCGGCCTGTTGCGCGCATTGGGGGCCGACCGCCGCCAGATTCTGGCCCTTTTTATCGGTGAGGCGGTGGTGCTGGCGAGCCTCGGCGGAATAGCCGGTTTGGCGATCGGCACCGGGGGTGCCTGGTTGCTCGGGGTGTTGGTGCCGGCCCTGCCGACCTATACGCCGTGGCGCTATGTGGTGGCTGCTGAATTACTGGCCGCGACCATCGGCCTGCTGGCCGGTGTGCTGCCCGCCCGCCACGCCGCCCGCCTGGATCCAGTGGAGGCCCTGCGGGCGGAATAGGGCGATCCAATGCATACCTGACTGCAATGGCCCTGTGCGCCAATTTTCCCAACATTGACAATGCACGGTATCGGGCTCATATTTTCGTTTGTATTTCAGGCCGCGACATTTTCGCAGGCAGTAAACTGAGCGTTATGAACTGGCCGAATCGTTTGTTTCAGCCTCGCGGAAGGCGACTTTAAACCGCAATCAACCACCTTTGGGAGGTCATGCCATGAGCCAATCAATCACTAGTGATCGCGTTAAGGTGTATCTGCAGAACACCCGTTTGTTGTCCGCCGAGGAGTGCGCCAATCTGCCGGCAGCCAAGCGTAAAGCCGCCGAAGCCAGCGGGAAATCAGGTATCTGGGTTGAGGTGCTTTGCCCCGAAGGCGCCTGTGCAGCCGGTAGCGGCACCGTTACGATACCGGCCGGCGTGGTCGAGGGGGAAACCAAGAAAAAAGGGGTCTGGCTTAATCTTTTTTGCCCTGATGACCAGTGTGTGATTGAACAGGGGACTGATTTGCCTTGATTATACTCCAGCGTCCAGCAGTTCCCGGAGCTTGATCGACAACGCCTTTATGCCGAAGGGTTTCTGGATAAACCCTTTACATCCCTGGTCAAGGATGCTTTGGGCTTGGCCGTTGATGCTGTAACCGCTGGAAAGCAGCACTTTTACATCGGCATCGATTTGCTTGAGGGCGGTGAAGGTTTCACCGCCGCTCATGCCCGGCATGATCATGTCCAGCATCACCAGGTCAATGGTTGCCTTGTGCCGGGTGAAGAGGTTCACGGCTTCATTGCCACCTGCGGCAACGATGACGTGATAGCCCAACCGTTCGAGCAGCAGTTTGCCCACCTCCCGAACGCCTTTTTCATCGTCGACAAACAGAATCGTTTCATTTCCCGAGAGGATGTCTGTTTTGGGTTCCTTGTGCGCGGCCACCGCCTTTTCCGTTGCGGGCAGGTATATATTGAATGTGCTGCCGATTCCCTTTTCACTGTATACGGTGATGACGCCGCCATGGTTGGCAAGGATGCCATAGGTGGATGCCAGGCCGAGACCGGTGCCTCGGCCCATGGACCGGGTGGAGAAAAAGGGATCGAAAATGCGCTTCTGATCCTTGGGGTCGATCCCCGTCCCTGTGTCCGTGACGGACAACTTCGCATAACGTCCGGGAGCGATGCCGTATGATTCGACATAATCTTCATCCAGGGTCAGGTTGCGACTCTCCAGATAAAGGTCGCCGCCTCCGGGCATGGCATGGGCGGCGTTGACGAAAAGGTTCAGCAGCACCTGTTCGATCTGGCCCCGGTCGACCTCCACCGGCCACAACTCTTCTTGAAGCTGCTTGTGAACGCTGATCTCTTTTCTAGTGCGGCCGAACAGATCGGCACTGAGCGACACCAGTTGATTCAAGTCGGTGGGTTGGACCTCGTATTTTCCTCCCCGGGCGGCCCCGAGCAGCTGTTTGGTCAGGTCCGATCCGGCTTTGACATAGGTTTCGATGCTTTTCAAATGTTCCCAGTGGGGATGAGCCAGATCAATATCCATCATGACCAGGGAACTGTTGCCCTGGATGCCCATCAGCAGATTGTTGAAATCATGCGCGATGCCACCCGCCAGGGTGCCGACCGCCTCCATTTTCCTGGCCTGCAGCAGTTGGGCTTCCATCCGTTTCTGGGGAGTTATGTC
>JAGTVD010000392.1 GCA_018224505.1 Desulfatitalea sp.
CCTCGTTCTCGGGTAGGGAGAAGGTGGTGTCCAGCAGATCGTCCAACGGGCTTGGCATGATATGACGGACTCCTTCAACAGTTTACAGAATCTCCTTGACGGCGGCGGTGAGTTGGTGCTCATCGGGGATGTAGAACCGCTCCAGGGGCGGACTGGCGGGCACCGGGATATCGGGGCCGGTGACCCGCCGCAGGGGCGCCTTGAGGTCCTCGCTGTTTTGGAGTTGCTGAAACCGCGCCACCGACTGATCAAGAATAGCGTTCATGTTCTTGTGATCGGACGGACTCTGGCGGCGCTTGGGGGCGATATTCCCACACAGTGCGCCCTGCCGACCTATCAGGACATATTTGCCCGAGTGGGTATAAGTGGAGGTATAGCCACGTATCCCATTGCCCCCGAATACTGGGTATTCACCAGTTTCATCGATTGAATCTGATGTGATGGAGTCACCACTTTTTAAAGACGCCACGTATTTAAGCTTCATCCAACGCCAATGTTGGGGAATGGTTTCCATCGTCTGAATTGGAGGATTCATTTTCCATCCTCCCCCAGGTCTTGCACCTCCGCACTCCACTCCTCCAGCTTCCGTCGCAGCAGCTCCTTATCCGGCAGGTAAAGCTGATATTCCCGCGCATGGATATTCGCGCCCTCGGGCAGGGTGATTTCCACCATAGCGTCATGCTTCTTTTTGCAGAGCACGATACCGATGGTCGGGTGTTCGTCCGCCAGTTTCACGAAGCGGTCAAAGTAGTTGACGTACATCTGCATCTGGCCGAGATCGCCATGATTGAGCTTGCCGATCTTGAGATCGATCAGGACATAGCAGCGCAGCAGGCGGTTGTAGAACACCAGGTCGACGAAGAAGTGCTCCTCGTCGAAGGTAAGGCGCTTTTGCCGGGCTTCGAACAGAAAGCCCTTGCCCAGTTCGAGCAGGAACTGTTCGAGCTTGTCGATGATGGCGCTTTCCAGGTCGGATTCGGAATAGCGGGCCTTTTCCGCCAGGCCGAGAAATTCCAGCACGTAGGGTTCCTTGAGCAGGTCCTCGGGGTGGGTAACGACCTGGCCTTGGGCCGCCAGCTTGCGGATGCCCTCCTTGTCGCGGCTCAGGGCGAGGCGCTCGAAAAGGCCGGCGTTGAACTGGCGTTTGAGTTCGCGCAGGGACCAGCCCTGGCCGGCAGCCTCGATTTCATAGAAACCGCGTTCCGCTTCACTCTTGATCCCCATCAAAAAGACGTAATGCGACCAACTCAGGGTGAATTGTGCAGACGCTGCCTGCGCTTTTCCAATTGAACCCGATTTTCGGGAAGGTGCCTCGGGATTTTTCAATTGGCCAGACCGCGTCCGACCTTTTTGCGCCAAATGCGCAGACGCTGTCTGCGCAATCCGGCGGCCTCGGTAAGTCTGATAAAATTGCCTCATGTACTCCAAATTTCGCTTGGAAAAGCCTTTGCCGAATTCGCTGGTCAATGCTTCAGCCAGCTCCTTAAGAGTGGCCTCACCATATTCCGCCCGATCAGAGCCTTTTTGCTCGTGCTCGACAATGCGCCGGCCGATCTCGAAGTTGGTCACAACCTGGATCGTATCAACGGAATGAGCCGCTGCGCGGCGAGCCGCGAGGATCATCGCCCTGATTTCGGAGATCAGCGCCTTCATTCCGTCACCCCAAGCGCATGCGCCAGCTCTTCCTGGGAAAGCCCCATTTGTCTCCGGGCTTCCTTGACCTGTTCTGGAAAATTTTCTGGTTTCCGGATCATTCATTCAACTTCAGCCGTGGGTTCGCAAGACGCACAAGTTTCATTAAAATCAAACGGAATAATAGGACAGATGCTATGCGGCTTGCAAGACAAATTCCGACAAGTCGCTCTAACCCACAACACGAAAGTAGTGTCCAGCAAATATTAAATTCGGAGTAATCCCCACACCTTCTCTGCTTTTTTAAGTTTATCAATAATCAATATCAACGAGATTCACTGTCATGGTTTTCAATGATTTATTCGAGGTAGTAATGAAGTAATCAACCAATGCCAAAGATTCTGTTCATGAGATCGCCACGGTCTTTGGGTGGGTCGTGGTTTCTGGTTTCCCACAATTCCAGATGGGACAGAATTTTTCGGATCACCGGCTGCTCCTTCAAGTAACAGCGGATTATCAAATCTTGGGATGCCGATCCATGGACGCGTCTATGCACCGTGCATAGAATTCATAACACCCGTGTATAGATCTATTATCAACACACCCATCGGCCCGCACGATACAATAGACCCCTTCTGCAACGGATTACAGGATTTCTTTGACGGCGGCGATCAGTTGCTGCTCATCGGGTATGTAGAACCGCTCCAGGGGCGGACTGGCGGGCACCGGGATATCGGGGCCGGTGACCCGCCGCAGGGGCGCCTTGAGGCTGTCGAAGGCCGCTTCCATCACCACCGCCGCCACCTCGCCGGCAAAACCGCCGGTGCGCGTGGCCTCGTGCAGGACCACCAGGCGGCCTGTTTTGCGTACCGAGTTCAGAATGGTCTCCTTGTCCAGGGGTACCAGGGTGCGCAGGTCCACGATCTCCACATCGATGCCCTCCTGGGCCAGTTGGGCGGCCGCTTTGAGGGCCACGCCCAGCATCTTGGACCAGGTCACCACGGTGACATCCTTGCCCGGTCGCTTGATGTCGGCCGGCCCGATGGGGATCAGATACTCCTCTTCGGGCACCGGTCCGGGCACGAAGTAGAGCAGCATGTCTTCGATGAAGATGACGGGGTTGGGATCCCGGATGGCCGATTTGAGCAATCCTTTGGCGTCGGCCGGTGTGCCGGGCATGACCACCTTCAGGCCGGGGCAGTGGGCCACCCAGGCCTCCAGGTTGTGGGAGTGCTGGCATCCGGCGCCGATACCGGCGCCGCTTTTCATGCGCACCACCAGGGGAAAGGAAGACTTGCCGCCTGACAGGTAGCGCAGTTTGGCGGCATGGTTGACGATCATGTCCGAGGCGAGGGTGAAGAAGGGGTTGAACATGATCTCCACCACCGGTTTGAGACCCGCCTCGGAGGCCCCCACGGCCAGGCCGGCGATGGCTGCTTCCGATACCGGCGTGTCCTTGATACGCCCGGCGCCGAAGGCTTCCAACAACCCCGCCGTCGGGAACATCGGGTTGTCGTGGATACTGACGCCGACGCCTTCACCGGCGACGAAGACATCGGGGTCCCGCGTCATCTCTTCTCTGAGGGCTTGGTTCACGGCCTGTCCCATTCCCAATTGCTGCATGATGGTGTTCCTTTCATGATATTGGCTGAGCGAAAGCGCCTAAGCGAAAACATCCTCCAGGGCCTCATGGGGCTCGGGATAGGGGCTCTCCTCGGCGAAGCGGATGGCATCCTGCACCACGGCATCGATCTTCTTTTCCAGCGCGTGCAGTTCATCCGCGCTGATCAATCCCTGGATGAGCATATCGCCGCGCAGTTTCGGGATCGGGCAGGCGGCCTGCCAGACCGCGATCTCCTCCTTGGGCTGATAGAGCTGGGGGTCGCTTTCGCCATGGCCCCGCCAGCGGTAGGTCTTGTACTCGATGAGGGTCGGACCCTCCCCGGCCAAGGCGCGCGTCCGGGCGTCCAGGGCCGATGCGTAGACCGCCAGTGCGTCGTTGCCATCGACCACCACACCCGGCATGGCATACCCGGCCGCCCGGTCGGCGATGTTCTTCACCTTGGTGTGCTCTTCATGGCGCTGGGCCCCGGCGTAAAGGTTGTTCTCGCACACGAAAATCACCGGAAGATTCCAGAGACTCGCCAGGTTCATCGCTTCGTGAAAAGAGCCTTCGTTGGTGGCGCCGTCGCCGACGAAACAGACGGTGACGCTTCGCTCCCGACGATACTGCTGGGCAAAGGCCCTGCCGACGGCGATAGGTGGGCCGCCGCCGACCACTGTGGTGGTGCAGGGGGCATTGACTTCGGGCACCGCCAGGTGCAGCGTGCCGCTCTTGCCCTTGTTGCATCCGGTGCGTTTGCAGAAAATCTCGGCCATCAGCGTTCTGGGGTCGGCCCCTTTGGCCAGCAGATGGCTGTGGCTGCGATGGTTGGTGATGATCGAATCCTCCGGCTGCAGGGCGGCGCACACCCCCGCGCCCACCGCCTCCTGCCCCGTGCACAGGATCATCATGCCGGGGATTTTGCCCTCGATTTTACACAGCTCCGTCAGGGACTCCTCGAAACGGCGGGCCAGCAATAGTGACCGGAGCATTTCCATTTTTTTCGCCTGGGGGATTTCCATTTCGCCTCCTGTCATGGGGGTTGGATGGATGGCTGGGCCATCCCATACCTGTAACCTGTGTGGGTTCCGGGGAACCAATGTCGAATAACTGTTGGCATAAGTCAAGCCCGCCATCCTGCTCGGGGTGATTGCATGTACCCCAGAGAGTTGGCGCGGCGTTTGTGGCTGTCATGCCTGGCAAATGATCGAAATGTGCCGCGCGCACACCCGGGGACGGGTCTGCAGCAGCATATGCGGTCCGTCCACCCGTTGGAGGCGGAACGGATCGAAGTGACGGGCGAACCAGTCAGCCGCCCGGGGCGGCACCAGTCGATCCTGAGCGGCCTGCAGGTAGTGGCAGGGGATGGCAAAGTGCGTTTTCTCCGGGGGCTTCGCATCTGCCATGAGCCGCAAACGGTGGGTCAACACATGCGGCGCCACCTCCCCCAGCGTCCGTTGAAGCAGCATCGGCAGCGCCCGCCCGGCGTGCCGGCCGAAAACGAAGGGCCGCACCACGGCCGGCGGTAGGCACTGCAGGAGTCTACCGGCTGCCGGCACCCGGCGAGCCGCATTGAGCAGCCAAGGGTGCGGCGACCCGGCAAAAGCCGCGCAGAAGATGACCGCACGCAAACCGGGGAACCGACGATCCAGCAAAGCGAGCGCCACCAATCCGGAAAAGGATTCCGCCAGCAGAACGATCGGGCCCGGCGGCAGTCGGTCCGCGACCCTGCCGGCCATTTGATCGATGGAGAGGGTCCGGTCGGGTGGATAGCCGATAATGCTGTACCGAACGGGACCCGGTAGACACGCCACCAGCGGCTGGAAGAGTTTGCCGGTGCCATCCAGACCGGGCAACAGGACAAGGGTGGCGTCGGATTGCATGTGGAATGCACCCTCCTGGTTCGTTTAACACCGCTAACGTTTACGTTACGTTATTTTCTTTTCTTCCCATACGGGATCCCCAATTTGCGCATCCGCGCGCGCAAGGTACTCGGGTGCATACCGAGCAGTTGGGCCGCGCCGCCCGTTCCTTCCACCCGCCCCCCGGCATGATCCAGAGCGGCCTGAATATGCGCCGCGATCTTCTCATCCAAAGGTACAATGGGTGCCGATACTTTCGTCCCGCCTGTCGCCTGCACAGCGGCAATGTCCGTCAGGAAACGGTTGAAGTGCAGCAGACCGCCACTGTCCATGGACTGACTCAAAATCAGGGCGCGCTCGACCAGGTTTTCCAGCTCCCGCACATTGCCAGGCCAGTCGTAGGCCTGGAGCTGATCCATGGCCCCCGGGGCCGGCGACGGCGGATTGCGGATCTTGAGTTTCTTGCTCTTGTGGTCGAGAAAATGGGCCACCAGGGCCGGAATATCCTCGCTGCGCTGACGCAGCGGCGGAATCAGAATGGGGAACAGGTTGATCCGGAACCACAAATCGCGACGAAAGGTCCCCGCCTGGACCATCTCCTCCAGGTTGCGGTGGGTGGCGCTGATGAGCCGCACATCCACCGGAATCGGTTCGGTCCCGCCGACCCTTTCGATCTCCTGGTGCTGCAGCACCCGCAGCAGCCGCACCTGGGCCGCCAGCGGCAGATCCCCCACC
>JAGTVD010000393.1 GCA_018224505.1 Desulfatitalea sp.
CCTTTGGGGTATACGGTACAGATGGCCCAGGCAGAGGCGGCGCGCTGCCTGCAATGCAAGAAGCCGGGGTGTGTGGCGGGATGCCCGGTGCAGGTGGACATTCCCGGTTTTATTCAATTGATCACCGAAGGCGATTTCACCGCCGCCATTCGCTATATCTGGTCCCAGAACGCCTTGCCGGCTGTCTGTGGCCGTGTTTGCCCGCAGGAGATGCAGTGCGAGGGCCAATGTATCGTCGGCAAGAAGGGCGAGCCCATCGCCATTGGCAACCTGGAGCGGTTTTGTGCCGATTATGAGCGCGAGCACGGATCCGGCGAGTTGCCGCCCAAGACGCCGTCCACCGGCAAACAGGTGGCGGTGGTGGGATCGGGCCCGTCGGGGTTGACCGTGGCCGGCGACCTGATCCGCAAAGGCCATGCGGTCACCGTGATGGAGGCTTTTCACAAGCCCGGCGGTGTGCTGGCCTATGGCATTCCCGAATTCCGTCTGCCCAAAGCGATCGTCGGCCAGGAGGTCAACTTCCTCGAGCGGCAGGGGGTGAATCTCGAATGCAACATGGTGGTGGGCCGCACGGTCACCCTGGATGAACTGTTCGAACAGGGCTACGATGCCATCTACCTCAGCGTCGGTGCGGGGCTGCCGCGGTTCATGAACATACCGGGCGAGAACCTGATCGGCATTCTGTCCGCCAACGAATACCTGACCCGCGCCAACCTGATGAAAGCCTATCAATTCCCCGCGGTGGACACCCCGATTCCCATGGGTAAAAATGTGATCGTGCTGGGTGCCGGCAATGTGGCCATGGACTCGGCCCGCACCGCCATGCGCCTGGGTGCCGAAACGGTGCGGATCGTCTACCGCCGCTCCCGGGAGGAGATGCCGGCCAGGGCCGCGGAGATCCACCATGCCGAGGAAGAGGGCATCGAATTTTTCCTCTTGAGCAACCCCGTGCGCTATCTGGGCGATGAGCGGGGCCGTCTGACCGGCATGGAGTGCCTGAAAATGGAACTGGGCGAGCCCGATGAATCGGGCCGACGGCGGCCGGTGGCGGTGGCCGGATCGGAGTTCAAACTGGATGCCGACCTGGTGGTCGTTGCGGTCGGTTCAGGCGCCAATCCGCTGCTGACCCAATCCACCCCCGATCTGGGGTTGAACCGCTGGGGATACATCCTGGCCGACCCGGAAACCGGCAAAACAACCAAGAAAGGCGTTTGGGCCGGCGGCGACATCGTGACCGGCGCCGCCACCGTGATTCTGGCCATGGGTGCCGGACGCACCGCGGCCAACGATATTCATAAGTATTTGACGTGGGGGTGGTAGGCAGGCGCTTAACGCTCCATGAGCATTTCCCGGGCATGGGCAACGGTGGTGGCGGTGGGGGTTTCGCCGCCCAGCATGCGGGCCATCTCGGCCACACGCGCTTCGGCGTCGAGGGGGGTGATGGTGGTGCGGGTACGGCCCTTGACCACGCTTTTGACGATCTGGAAGTGGTGGTCGCCGTAGCGGGCGATCTGGGGCAAATGGGTAATGCACAACACCTGGTGGTGTTGGGCCAGGGCGGCCAGTTTCCGGCCGACACCGTCGGCCACCCCGCCGCCGATACCGGCGTCGACCTCGTCGAACACCACTGTGTCCAGATCTTCCCCGTGCGCCAGAATGGCTTTGAGGGCCAGCACCACCCGTGAGAGCTCCCCTCCCGAGGCGATGGCGGCCAAGGGCTTCATGGCTTCCCCCACATTGGGGGCGATCATGAACACCGCGCGGTCCGACCCGTTGTCTGTCACGCCGCGGCCGGCGCACACCAGAAATGGCGAAGCTTCCCGGGACGGCGGCAGCGGTTGTAAATCCACGGTGAAACGGGTGCCTTCCATTTTCAGGGCCGCCAGCTCCGCCTCCACCCGCCGGGCCAGCTGTTGGGCCGCCGCCTGCCGCCGGGCGGTCAGATCGGCGGCGATGCGGCCCAGCTCGCGCTGCCCTTGCGCCAGGTCGGACCGTACCCGTGCAATGGCATCGTCCAGGGTGTCAAAGGCGGTCAGCTGCTCGATAATCGCTTCGGCCCGCTCCAGCACGGCATCAAGAGAGCCGCCATATTTGCGCTTGAGCTTGTTGAGGACGTCCAGTCGTGCCTCCACGACCTCCAGGCGTTGGGGATCGAGATCGATCTGTTTGAGATAGTCCCGCAGATGGGCCGCCAGATCCTCCACCTGGTAGGTGAGCGCCTCCAGTTCCCCGGCCCGGCCGGCCAACCCCTCGTCCATGTGTCCCAACTGGCCCAGGGCCTTGGCCATGCTCCCCAACTGCTCCACCACGGCCCCGTCGGCGCTGTAAAGGCCCTGGATGCACTGTTCCACGGTCTGGTAGAGTGCGGCACCGTTTTTGAGGCGCAGCCGCTCCATGTCCAGGGCTTTGTCCTCCCCGGCGGCCGGGGCCGCCGCGGTGATCTCCCGCTGCTGAAATTGCAAGAGGGCCACCTGCTCCTCCTGGCGGTCCCGGCGGTGCAGCAGCGCCTGCTCCTCACGGATCAGGGGCAGCAGCCGGGTATATGCCTCGCCGCACTGGTGCCGCAGGGCGAGCAGGTCGCCGAACTGATCGAGCACCAGCAAATGCTCCTCCTCCTTGAGCAACCCCTGGTGGGCATGCTGGCCGGAGATGCTGGCCAGATGGGCGGTGATCTCCCCCAGGGCCTGCATGGTGGCCATGCGGCCGTTGATATAGATGCGATGGCGGTCGGTGCTGGAGATGATGCGGCGCACGAGCAGCCCCTCCGCCGGATCGTAGCCCAGATCGGTCATCATGCCGGCCACGCGGCTGTCCGGCGGCACATCGAACAGCGCCTCCAGTTCGGCGCTCTCGGCGCCGGTGCGGATCAGCGCGGCCGAGGCCCGGCTGCCCAGCAGCAGGTTCACCGCATTGATGATGATCGATTTTCCCGCCCCGGTCTCGCCGCTGAGGATGGTGAGCCCTTTGCCGAAACGGATGTTCAGATCCTCGATGATGGCAAAGTTGCGAATGGAGAGTTCCTGGAGCATATGTGACCCGGTTGCAGCCTGTCTTGTCCGCCAGGGATTTTTGGGAGCCTGTCTTTTGGTGATGAGGGCCAGGATAGGGCAAAATGATCTTGGAATCAACCGTTATAGCGTTTTGGCGAGGGCGATTGCATGTACCCCAAAGAGAAGGCGCGGCGATTGTGGCCATCGAGCCGGTGCACCCGGTAGCGGGGGTGTGCCTCTGATTGATAGGAGCGGGTTCCAACCGCGATCATGCGGGCGCGATCGCGGCTGGAACCCGCTCCCACAGCGTGGTAGATCGTATCCTGAATTCCAAATGATGAATTGTAGAATTGTTTAGGGTGGATCGTGTAAAGCTTGAACGATTCTATATCGATGATCCCGTCTCCGCCTTCGCTCTCCGTAACGTCACTTTCCGCCACAACCCATCATGGCCAATACACTGCCACCCCCACTTGAGCCATTTCAGCAAGGCCAGGGCCAGCCACAGGGACCAGGCGAGCATGAGAAGGCGGTAGACCCAAACCGGCAGACTCAATACCCATGGTTGCGGCAGTGCGCCGGTCATGTGGTCCTGGGTCCAATGGAGCAGCGCCGACGA
>JAGTVD010000394.1 GCA_018224505.1 Desulfatitalea sp.
CTTCAATGTCTATTTCGAAAGCCAGGCCGAGAACCGCCCCGAAGGGGAACGCTTCAACCTGCGGTTCGTATATCACTTTTGATGATCAATACGCCTCCTCATAGGCCAGATCCGCCTCGGTGACCTTATAGCTGAAGGTGACATGCACCCACGCCTGGTAGGCGATGACGATAGGCACAAACACCAGGGCCACACCCAGCATGATGGTCAGGGTCTTGGGGCTGGAAGCGGAATTGGCGATGGTCATGCTGAAGGCCGGATCGATACTCGAGGGCAGCAGGGCCGGGAACATGCCGGTGACGCCGAAGAGGGTCACGCCGATGATAGCCACGGCCGATGCCGCCCAGGCATGACCCATTTTCTCCTGGGCCAGGGCCCGACGGGCCTGGAGCAGTCCGGCCACCGGCAGCAGCAGCACCACGAAGAGCACCGGGTCGGCCAGGTAGTTGTCGAACAGGCGGGTGTAGTAGGCGGTCAGGGCCAGAAACAGCGTCATCATGACCACCAGCGCCAGCCACAGTCCGGCGGCGGCCCGGGCCGCCCGGCGGGCAATCTCCCCCTGGGCCTTGACCCCCAGCCACAAGGCGCCGTGGAGGGCGAACATCAGCACGAAGAGGACGCCGCCGGCCAGGCCGTAGGGATTGAGCAGATCAAGCAGGGTGCCTTCGTTGATAGCCTGCGCGTTGAGGGGAATCCCCTTGAAAATATTGGCAAAGGCCACCCCCAGCAGTAAAGCGGGCAGAAAGCTGCCCAGCACGTGGCAGGTATCCCACACCCGGCGCCAGGCGGCGCTATCCACTTTGCGGCGGAACTCGAAGGAGACGCCGCGCAGGATCAGGGCGAAGAGCAGCAGCATCAGGGCGGTGTAGAGCCCGCTGAACAGCGCGGCGTAGGTACCCGGAAAGGCGGCGAAGGTCACGCCGCCAGCAGTAATCAACCACACCTGGTTGCCGTCCCAGAAGGGCCCGGCGGCATTGTACATCACCCGGCGCTCTGTTTCGTTTTTCGCCAGCAGCGGCATCAGCGTACCCAGCCCCAGGTCGTAGCCGTCCAGGGCGAAGTAAACCGCCCAGAGCACTCCCCACAAAACGAACCAAATGGTTTCAAGCATCATGATTTCAGCTCTCCTTTTTAATTTGTCCTTTCAGGCCGTTGCCGTGGTAAAACCTGCCCCGCCGGGTTGGGTGGCAGTGGCCGACCCATCATCCACGTCATGCCGCTCTTCCGGCCCCTTGCGGCCGTGGTGGGCGAGCAGGAAGATATCCACCGCCACCAGCAAGGTATAAATCAGGGCGAACAATACCAGGGAAAAGACCACCTGACCGGTGGCGATACCCGGCGAAAAGGCCTCCTCGGTGCGCATCATGCCGTAGACGATCCACGGCTGGCGGCCCAGCTCAGCCACGATCCAGCCCAGCTGGATGGCCAGGTAGGGCAACGGGATCATCCACGGCAGCAGGCGCAGCATCAGGGGCGAGCGTTCGGGGTCCGTGCGCCGCACCCACGCCCAGGCGGCGACCAGCGGGAAGAGAAATCCGAGGGCCACCATGGTGCGGAAGGAGATGAAGGTGAGCATCACCGGCGGCCGGTCCTGGGGGGCAAAATCCTTCAAGCCCTGCACTTCGGCATCCATGGAGTGGAAGGCCAGCAGCGAGAGGGCACCGGGAATGGGCAGCAGCTCCAGGCGGTTGCGCTCGTTGGCCGGATCGGGGATCAGGAACAGGAACTGGGGCGCCCGGGTGCGGGTCTCCCAGAGCGACTCCATGGCCGCCAGCTTGGTTGGCTGGGTGCGGGCCACCTCGGCGCCGTGCATGTGGCCCTGGACCACCATGACCAAGGCGAAGACCAGGGTAAAAGGCGCGGCGATGCGGAACGACTTCCGGAAAAATGAAACCTGCCGTCCCCTGGCCAGGTGCCAGGCGGAGATGCCCATGACGAAAAAGCCGCTGAGTATGTATGCGGCGCACAGGGTGTGAATGAACTGCTGCCAGGCAAAGGGGTTGGTGACCAGGGCGGTGAAGCTTGCCAGTTCGGCCCGCTCGCCGCGGATGGCGTAGCCCACAGGGTTCTGCATCCAACCGTTGGCCATCAGGATCCAGAAGGCCGACAGGTTGGCAGCCAGGGCCACCAGCCAGATGCTGACGTTGTGCAGTTTGGGCGACAGGCGTTTCCAGCCGAATATCCAGACCGCCAGGAAGGTGGACTCCAGGAAAAAGGCCAGGGTGGCCTCGATGGCCAGCAGCGAGCCGAACACGTCGCCCACATAGGACGAGTAGCGCGACCAGTTGGTGCCGAACTGAAACTCCAGGGCGATGCCCGTCACCACGCCCAGGGCGAAGTTGATCAGAAACAGCTTGCCCCAGAACTTGGCCATGCGCTTGTACTCCGCGTCACCGGTGCGCACGTACCGGTTCTCCATGTAGGCCACCAGCAGCGACAGACCCAAGGTCAGCGGGACGAAGATGAAGTGCACGAAGGTGGTGAAGGCGAATTGCAAGCGCGACAACAGCAAAACGTCCATTGACATGCCTCCTTTATTGTTTGGGTGGTTTTTGTTTTCCGGTTGAGGGGGAGAGAGAGGGGACGGTGCGGGGATCGGCGTCGCAAAAGGATGCGGCACAGTTGTGTTCGCCGACTACCAGTTGGGTCAGGGTCACGCCGCCCAGCACCCCGCGCAGCGCCTCCCGGGCCGTCTTCCAGACGTTGTGCACACGGCATGACGGGCTGCGCCGGCAGGCGCCCGGGCGCGCAAGGCACTCATTGAGAAATATCTCCCCCTCCACCGCCTCGATGACCGCCAGCAGGGTCACCGCCGACGGATCCCCCAGCAGGCGATAGCCTCCCCTGGCCCCCTGGACGATCTGGATCAGGCCGGCCCGGGCCAACTGCTGGGCGATCTTGGCCATAAAAGGGTTGGGGATCTCCATGGCGCGGGTGATCTCCTGGCGGCGGATCACCTGGTCCGGCACCTGGGCTGCAAGGTAGAGCATGCAGCGGACGGCATATTCTCCGGCTTTGGTAAGCATCATGGCGGCACCCTTGATTCGTCTCCATCCAGAATAAACAGATTGCGGTCCATCTGCTGCATTCCCGCGCTTTTGAAATCCTCGAGGCAGACGCGCTGCGCCTGCGGTTTCAAAATCGCTGCGACCTAGATCGGAACCGCAATCGGCCATCGCTGGTCGGACACTATATAGGATATATGGGATGCTATTTATCCTGTTTAAGGGACAAATAAAAAATTCCTGGACCTTTGTCAAACGTTTTTTTCTATGAGGGCGTCTTTCGGCTGCCGGCATCGACCCGCGGCGCATCCAACCCGAACGACACCGTAGCCGGTTTTTACGCACAGCCCATGCGCCGGGCTGGATTTCGCCCATTTGGCCAGCCACGATGATTGATTGGCGCGCCCCACACCAGGGGCCCCTGCAGCGGCGTGCGGTGCCCAGCCCTATCCCGCTGCGGTTGTTCGCATACTGACCATGTGCTCCTCGCCCGATTCAAGGACCATGACTTCAAAGATCTGCTTGGCGCTGAAGCTGCCACCCATGGCGGGGACGTTGCCGGTGCGGTTTAGCTGCTCGTCGGTGAGTCCGTCCACAAACCCGGCCATAGCAGTGCCGTACTTTTCCAGGATGGCCAGGACCTCCTCCTTCGTGCAGTCCGCAAACTTGGCGGCATGCTCCTTGTTCATCGCATCGATGGCGTCATGGGAAAATTCCGGCACGGGAGCGCCGCTGCTGAGCAGTTTGGCCAGCCCGAGGGCCCGGTAGTGGCCGTAGCCGATGTGGTGGGCCACGACATTGATGGGCCAGTTTTCGCTGTCACAGGTTTTGTGCCAAGTCTGGGGGTCGAGGGTTTGGATAAACCGAATCAATTCATCGTTGAAGGCCTTGAGACGCGCGGCCAACGCCTTGGACGGAGTGGTCATGGCATCGATTCCTTCTTATGAGGTGAATGGAGAAGTTGCAAACGCATCCATCATGAACCAACTGCAATGTTGTTGTAAAGATTAAAACCGGCTTGGTGAGGAAATCCGATATTCGATTTTTTTTGATCCCTTTAGGTTCATGGGGTATAAGGACGTGCCTTGCAGGCACATGGCGCAAAAGCGGCCTATCGGCCGCGCGCCCGGATGCGGATGCTTGGCCTCGGCCGGATCAACTGTACCCACACCAGGCATGGAGGTTTTATGAAATCGGAAAAAGTCGGCCAGCGGATCAAGGCCTACATGGAACGCAAAGAGATCGATCTGGCGGCACTGGCAGCCAGGACCGATCTTTCCGTCGATTTTCTCACGGCGGTTATCGAGGACAATGTGTACCCTTCCCTGGGCCCGTTGCTGAAAATCGCCCGCGCCCTGGATGTGCGGCTGGGAACCTTTCTGGACGACCAGTTCAGCGAAGACCCGCTGATCATGCGCCAGGAGGCGCGCAAGAGCGAGTTGAGCATGCTGCGCGGCAAGGACAAGCCGACGGACATGAAGTTCTACTCCCTGGGCAAGGGCAAGAGCGACCGCCACATGGAGCCCTTTTACGTGGAACTGCTTCCGGAATCGGCCGAGGATAAGCGGCTGTCGAGCCATGAAGGCGAGGAGTTCATCGTGGTCCAGGAGGGTGAGATCGAGGTGTTGTACGGGGATGTGACCCACACCCTGAAGGTCGGCGACAGCATCTATTACAATTCCATTGTGCCGCACTACGTCAGTTGCAAAGGCGGTGAGCGGGCAGCCATTTACGCGGTTTTGTACATACCCAAATAGCAACGCGCATTTCTGTTGAGGAGCGAACGATGAGCGAAACCTTGCGCAACATGACCCTGGGACAGATGCTGGATGACACCATCCGCAGCTACCCGGACAACGAGGCGCTGGTCTATGTGGATCGCGACCTGCGCATGACCTATGCGCAGTTCGGCCAGGTGGTGGACCAGTTGGCCCGGGGACTGATGGCCCTGGGGGTGGCCAGGGGGGAAAAGGTGGCGGTATGGGCGACCAATGTACCCTACTGGGTGGCCCTGCAATTCGCCACGGCCAAAATCGGGGCGATCCTTTTGACGGTCAACACCAACTACAAAAGCGCTGAACTGGCTTACCTGCTGGAGCAGTCCGAGACCGAGAATCTGTTCATCATCGACGGGCACATGGACACCGACTATCTGCAAACGGTGTATGACCTGGTGCCCGAGCTTAAGGAACAGGAGCGCGGCCGGCTGGATTGCCCGCGTTTTCCGCATCTCAAACGGCTTTTTTTCCTCGGTATGGAAAAGCACCGGGGGTTCTATGCCCTGCCCGAGGTGATGGCCATGGCCGCCCTGACATCGCCGGAGGCCTATGCCGCACGCCAGGCCGAACTGGCCCCGGATGACGTGGTGAACATGCAATACACCTCGGGCACCACCGGGTTTCCCAAGGGGGTGATGCTGACCCATGTCAATATCGGCAACAACGGTTACTGGGTGGCCCGCAATCAACGGTTCGGTCACACGGACCGTCTGTGCGTGCCGGTGCCGCTCTTTCACTGTTTCGGGTGCGTGATGGGGGTGCTGGGGGCGGTGAGCCACGGCGCCACATTGGTGATCCTGGAGAAATTCGATCCGGTGCAGGTGATGGCGTCGGTGGAGCAGGAGCGATGCACAGCACTGTACGGCGTGCCCACCATGTTCATCGCCGTGCTGGGGCACAAGCTGTTCAGCAAATTCAATTTTTCCTCGTTGCGCACCGGCATCATGGCCGGCTCCCCCTGCCCGGTGCAGGTGATGCGCCAGGTGATCGACAAGATGAATCTGAGTGAAATCACCATCTGCTACGGGTTGACCGAAGCGTCGCCGGTGATCACCCAGACCTTGTCCGACGACGACCTGCGGCGGCGCACGGAGACGGTGGGCCGGGCAATGCCGCAGATCGAGGTGAAGATCGTCGATCCCGAGACCGGACGGGTGCTCGGCCCCGGCGAGCAGGGTGAAGTGTGCTGCCGTGGATACAGTGTCATGAAAGGCTACTACAACATGCCCGAGGCCACGGCCAAGGCCATCGACGCCGACGGATGGCTGCACTCCGGCGACCTTGGGGTCATCGACGCTGAAGGGTATCTGGCCATCACCGGTCGCCACAAGGACATGATCATCCGCGGCGGCGAGAACATCTATCCCCGGGAGATCGAAGAGTTTCTGTTCCGCATGGAAGGCGTGGTGGATGTGCAGGTGGTGGGGGTGCCCAGTCGCAAATACGGGGAAGAGGTGGGTGCCTTCGTGATCAAAAAGCCGGATGTGGACCTGACGGCCGAGGATATCCGCGACTTTTGCCGCGGCCAGATCAGCCGCTACAAGATTCCCCAGCACATCGCCTTCGTGGACGGCTACCCCATGACCGCCAGCGGCAAGGTGCAGAAATACAAATTACAGGAGATGTCGGTGGCGTTGTTCCCCGGCCCGGATCGCATCACGGTGGAGCAGATGGGCATTGTGAGCAAATAGGGTCCTTGGCGGTTGGGGCCTCAGTCAATTGCTTTTTCCATCCGGTAGTCGTCCATGGCAAAACCGCCGCCGATCTCCTGAAAAATCGGACCGGTGTTAGAGAAGCCCATCCGCGCGTACCAGGCAATGGAATCGGAATTGCTCCGGTTGACCGTCAACCAGATGGACCGGATGCCCCGCCGGCGGCAAAGATCCTCCGCGAACTGCAACATGGCTTTTCCCACACCATGACCGCGCTCCGAGCTTAGGACGTAGATCTTGCTGAGCAGGAGGGTGGCGTCCGGCACATCGGGCACCACGGCCAGGTAGCCGACGCTTCGCCCGTCGCGCGCCGCAAGGTAATAGTCATATTCGCCGTCGATTTGCGATGCCAGCGCCTTGGCGCTCTGGAACTTCTCCAGCATGTACGCCACCTGCTCCCGGCCAATGATGGGCACATAGTGCTCCAGCCAGATTTCGCGGGCCAGCCGTACAACCACTTCAATTTGTGACGGTGAACGAACGATGTGGAACCGGGTCATGATCTCCATCCGATGGCTGTATTGCTCCAGCAAGATATCTTCGACATTGCACCCTGAATCGATAGTAGATAAACAAATACAAAAATTTTCGAACCCGTCTTAGAACGCCCAGAACACCGCAATCAAAGGCACGCCCACCGCCACCACCAGAATCGACATCGGCAACCCCAGGCGCCAGTAATCGCCGAATCGATAGCCGCCGGGCGCCATCACCAAAGCATTGGACTGGTGGCCCACCGGTGTCAAAAAGGCGCACGAGGCGCCGACGGCCACGCCCATCAAAAGGGGGTCGACCGACACCCCCATGCCGACGGACAAGCTGATGGCAATGGGGGCCATCAGCACAGCGGCGGCGGCGTTGTTCACCACATTGGAAAGCAGCATGGTGCCCACCATGAGCACCGCCAGGGTGACAACGGGCGGAAAGTGGTCGGAGAGCAGCAGCATTTTACCGGCGATCAGTTGGGCGCCTCCGGTGGTTTCCAGGGCGTGTCCCAGGGGAAACATGGCCCCCAGCAGGATGATGATGGGCCAGTCGATGCTGTCGTAAATCTCATCGATTTTGATCAGTCCGGTCACCACCATGATAAGGGCCGCCGCCAGAAAAGCGATCTGGACGGGCAGCAGGTTGAAGGCGGCGGCGGCCATGGCCGCACCGAAGATAGCTACCGCCATCAACACTTTACGCGGCTTGGGGAGGCGAAAACCGCGCTCGGCCAGCGGCAGGCACCCCAGGTTGGTCAGGGCCGCCTGCAGCGCATCCTGGCTGCCCTGGAGCAACAAGATGTCGCCGATGGCGATCCGGATTTGCCCCAACCGGCTTTTGAGCCGTTGGCCCTGGCGCGCCACGGCGAGCAGGTTCACGAAGTGGGTACGCCGCAACCGCATGCCCACGGCGGTTTTTCCGGCCATGGGGGACCCGGGGGTGACGATGGCTTCGATGATCCGGATATCGTCCGATTCCATCGACTCCTTGCTGTGCACCTTGTTCTCCGCCAGCTCGAACCCCAGCTCTTCGATCAGGAACTGGAGTTCGTCCGAATCGGCCTCCACGATCAGTAAATCCCCCGCTTGAAGTACTTCGTACCAGGAGGGTGCCGGAATGTGACGATCGCCGCGGATCAAACCAGCCACGGTGATCTGCTTGCCCTCCTCCATGGCAGCGTTCATATGGTACACGGTTTGGTTCACCATCTTGGACGATTCGGGCACCACCACTTCCGTGATGTAATCGTCGATTTCGAACAGCTCTTCCGAGGCATCGCCGCTGTCCCGCCTGGGGGTCAGGCGCCAGCCCACCAGGGCAATGAAAATCAGGCCGACGACGGCCACCCCCACACCCACGGGGGCGAAATCGAACATGCCGAAGGGCGGTGCGCCGGTCTGGGTGCGATAGGTGGCGATGATGATGTTGGGCGGTGTGCCGATCAGGGTCAACAGACCGCCGATGAGCGACCCAAAGGCCAGGGGCATGAGCAGCAGGGAGGGCGAACGCCCGCTCTGGCGGGACATCCAGATGGCCACCGGCATCAGCAGCGCCAGAGCCCCGACGTTGTTCATGAAGCCCGAGCAGAGCACCACGATGCCGGTGAGGGTGGCCACCTGCACCATGGGGCGGGTGCCCACCCGCGCCAGCAGGCGCGACATGCCGTCCACCACCCCGGCGTTGAGCAGGCCGCGGCTGATCACCAGCACGGCGGCCACGGTGATCACCGCCGGATGGCCGAACCCCACGAACACCTCGGCGGGCGGAATCAGCCCGGCGATGAACACCAGGAACAGCGCGCCGAGGGCGACGATATCGTAGCGCCAGCGTCCCCACACAAAAAAAACGAGGGTCGCAAGCAAAATGGCGAAAACAACGGTCTGCTCAACGGTCATTCCCATCATGGCGCACCACAATCAAGGCATCCACGGCCACGGGCCGTTCGCCGGCCAGAATCACCGGATTGAGGTCGATTTCGGCAACGGCCGGCAGTTCCAGGCCGATGGCGCCGACCGCAATCAACATGCGGGCCAGGGCACCGGTGTCGGCGGCGGGCATGCCCCGCACGGCCTCCAGTATCTTGCGCCCCTTGATCTCCGACATCATGTCCAGGGCATCCCGCTCGTCGAGCGGGGCCCGGCGGAAGGTGATGTCTTTGAGGATTTCGGTGAAAATGCCCCCCAGGCCGAACATCACGCAGGGACCGAACTGGGGATCGCGGGTCAGTCCGATCACCAGTTCGCGCCGGCCGCGGATCATCTCCTGGACCAAAACCCCGCCATCGGCGCCTTTCATGCCGGCCACGATATCATCATAGGCCTGGTGGGCTTCGTCCGCATCGCGCACATCCACCCGCACCAGGTTCTGCTCGGTCTTATGGGCAATGTCGGCGGCACACCCCTTCATCACCAGCGGGTAGCCGATGCGGCCGGCAGCGTCGGC